>JAHFBB010000231.1 GCA_023250255.1 Chloroflexota bacterium
ATCTGCGATCGCCACGGCATCGTGTTCATCGCCGACGAGGTGATGGCCGGCTTCGGGCGGACCGGAAAATGGTTCGCAATCCAGAACTTTGACGTGGTTCCCGACCTGATCACCTTCGCCAAGGGCGTGACGTCCGGCTACGTGCCGCTGGGCGGCGTGGCCATCAACGACACGATCTACGCCACTTTCGCCGACCGCGCCTACCCTGGCGGGCTGACCTACTCGGGGCACCCGCTGGCCTGCGGTGCCGCGGTGGCCACGATCAACGCCATGGAAGACGAGGGCATGGTGGAGGGCGCCGCCCGGCTCGGCGACAAGGTGCTCGGTCCTGGCCTGCGCGAGCTGGCTGCCCGCCACCCGTCGGTCGGCGAGGTCCGCGGACTGGGCGTGTTCTGGGCGATCGAGCTGGTGGCCAACCAGCAGACCCGCGAACCGCTGGCGCCCTACGGCAGCTCCAGCCCCGCGATGAACGAGGTGCTGGCCGCCTGTAAGTCCGGCGGTCTGCTGCCTTTCGCCAACTTCAACCGGATCCACGCGGTGCCGGCCTGCAATATCAGCGACGACGAGGTGGCGCAGGGTCTGGCCATTCTGGACAAGGCGCTGGACGTCGCCGACGGGTACGTGACCGGCTAGTACGGCGTCGTGTGCTGGGTCAGGACGAACAGCATCAAGCCCAGGCACAGCAGCACGTTGATCGCGATGAGAATGGCGACGACGAGGATGAATCCGCGCACGGCATGTCGTTGTGCGCGGCCACGTTTGGACCGGCGTTTCTCGCTGAGCAACTGCGTCGCGGTGAGCGCGAAGCTGACGTCGACCAGCTCGTCGTCGGTGGCCGACCCGCCCATGGCGATCTGACGCAGCCGCTCCGGTGGAATGCCGACCCCGACGCCTGCGAAGCTGCGGCTCATCCGCTTGAGCTGCCGCGGGCTGCTCGTTTGAGCGCTGGGCAGCCGCGGATCGGACCGGTCGGTCATAACCTTCGGACTCTAATCCCGGGTACGCCAGAACGCGCGCGAAATGCCGGGGCGGCGAGCAGGGTTCAGAGCCCGGGCTGGTCCTCGATGATGCCGAGCCAGATCTGGGCCACATCCATGGCCACCTTCTCGCTGATGAACGCGTGCTGGGTGCCGGTGTAGATATCGCGGAACCCGCGCTCCAGGCGGCTGCCCTCCCGGATCGAGGTGGTACCTGCCGCCAGGTGCGCCCACTCGGCGGCCTGGCGCGACACGTCCGTCGCGTACACGGCGGCCACCCGCATATCGGCCCGCAATGCCGGGGTGAGGTCATCCCCGCCGGCCACGACCGCCTCGGCGGTGCCGAACGCGTCGAGCACCAGCAGACGCGCCGCCCGCCACGCCGCGACGTGATGGGCCAGGTCCTTCTGGAACGTCGGCCGGCTGGCGAGCGAGGCCATATCGCTCATCCGGAACTTGGTGGCCGCCAGCGCCTCGACATCGTCAAGCATGCTCTTAGCGATCCCGAGCGCCCACGACGCATGGCCGGCCGCCGTCACCGGCATCAATCCCATCCGGGTTGCCGGCGAGCTGCCCCGGTATGGGACCCGCGAGAACAGCGGGAAGGTGCGGCTGTCAGGCACGAACACGTCGTCGACACCGTAGTCATAGGACCCAGTTCCCTTGAGCCCCTGGACATGCCAACCGTCCCTGAAATCGATCTCGGCGCGCGGGATGACGGCCACCAGCATCTCGGGCATGCCCTCAGGGCCTTCCGCGGCCCAGCGCATCTCGCCGTTGTCCATCGGGAAGAACCCGGCGCAGACGTACTCGGAGTGGCCGGTGCCCGACCCGAAACTCCACGAGCCGCTCACGCGGTAGCCGCCGTCGACCGCGGCACCCTGGCCATTCGGGAAGAACTGCCCGCCCAGCGTGACGCGGTTGTCGTTGGCGGTGAACACCTCGGCGAAACCCTCGTCGGGCAGGTACGCCGCGGCGGCGAACGATGACGGCAGGTTCGCGATCCCGATCCACCCGAACGAACCGTCCTGCCACGCCATCTCGATCCAGGTTTCGATCATCGCGGTGAACGACGGCTCCACCCCACCGGCGGCGATCGGATTGAACGACTGCATCAGCCCGCTGGCCCACATCTCGTCCACGACGGCCGGGGCGATCGTGCGCAGCCGCTCGGATTCACCCGCGTGCGCCACGACGAGTTCGCGCATCCCCCGCGCCAATCCGACGAGCTGGTCCCCCGATTGCAGTGTCGACGTCATTGCCTGATTCCGATCTTGCGGCGGCCCCGAGACAGGGCAGTGAACAACTCTGGGAAACTGTATAGCGCCGACCTCGCCGGTGAGGGGATTACCAGGCAACCTCGTTGGTCTCCGACGTCCGCGCCGTCCGTCCCGGCGCTGACTGGTGCCCCCAGTACAGCTTGGTGTGGGCGATCACCTGC
>JAHFBB010000058.1 GCA_023250255.1 Chloroflexota bacterium
CTGGAAGGTCCGATTCCCGGCGTCGCTGCCGTACCCGTTCACCGCGTTGAAGATCACCGCCACCGCCAGCATCGTCGGGGCCATCGTGGCCGAGGGCCCGGGGGGCATCCGAGACGGCCTGGGCCGCGCGCTCCTGTTCTTCGCGCAGCAGTACACCGTGGCCCCTGAGAAACTGTGGGGGGCCATCCTGTTCACAGCCATCCTCGGGATCCTGTTCTTTCTCATCGTGCGCGGGGTGGAGGTCTGGGTCCTTCGCAACCGGCCACAGGCATTGGCCGGATGACCGACAGCGCAGGCACCGAGCCGGTCGTTCAACTCGCGGGAATCAGCAAGGAATTCGCCGCGACCGGGTCCTCCAAGGCAAAGCCCACCCTCGCCCTGAGCGACATCACCCTCGACATCCGCAGCGGCGAGTTCGTCTCGTTGATCGGTCCGTCCGGTTGCGGCAAGTCCACCCTGTTGCGACTGATCGGGGATCTGACTCATCCGACCAGCGGCAGTGTCCAGATCAATGGCAAGCCAGCCGGCCAGGGACGACTGGACCGCGACTACGGGATGGTCTTCCAATCCCCCGCCCTGTTCGACTGGCGCAAGGTAGAAGAAAACGTTCGCCTGCCGCTGGAGGTATTCGGGTTCGACCGGGCGAGCCAGGCCAAGCGGTCAGGCGAGATGCTCGACCTCGTTGGCCTGACCGATTTCGCGGGCCACTACCCGTATCAACTTTCCGGCGGTATGCAGCAACGGGTGGCCATTGCCCGGGCCCTGGCGTTTTCGCCATCGCTACTCCTCATGGACGAGCCCTTTGGCGCGCTGGACGAGATGACCCGCGAACGGATGAATTCCGAGTTGCTGAGCATCTGGGCCCGGACCGGAATCACGGTCGTGTTCGTCACCCATTCGATCCCCGAGGCCGTGTTCCTCTCCACCCGGGTGGCGATCATGAGCGCCCGGCCCGGGCGCATCACCCGGGTGGTGGACGTCAATCTGCCGCAGCCGCGCGGCCTGACCACCCGTGAAAGCAGCGGGTACTTCTCGCTGATCACCGAGGTCCGCGAAGCGCTCCGCGCCGGTGAGGGCGACGAGGCGCAGATCGCGTCGGCGGAGCGCACCGCGGCCGAAGGAACCGTTGGCTAGGGCGAAGCCAGAAATCGTGGACGCTCTCCGCCGGTATCTGCCCGCCACCCTCATCGGGCTTGGGGTCCTGGTCGCCTGGGAGGTCCTGGTTCGGGTCAGTGGTGTCCAGGGGTTCGTCCTTCCCGCCCCATCGGCCATTTGGGCGGCATTGGTCGAGAACTGGACCGATGGTTACGCCATCTTCCCGGCGGCACGGGTGACCCTGTACGAATCAATGGGGGGACTGGCCATCGGTACGGTGCTGGGGGTCTCGACCGCGTTCATCGTCTCGCGTTTCCCGGCCTCACGGGACACCGTCCTGCCGCTGGCCATTGCCATCAACGCCATCCCGATCATTGCCTTCGCGCCGCTTGCAAATAACTGGTTCGGCATCCTGAGCCCCATCTCGAAAATGGCCATCGCGGCCACGCTGGTCTATTTCCCGGTGATGATCAACACCCTGCGCGGCCTGACCCAGATCGAGCCGGCCGCCCACGAACTGATGCGCTCCTATGCCGCGGGCGCGTCCGCCATCACCCGTCAACTCGAGATTCCGAACGCCCTCCCGTATTTCCTGACCGGACTCAAGGTGGCCACCACCCTGAGCCTGATCGGCGCGGTGGTGGGCGAGTACTTCGGCGGGCTGAGCGCGACCCTTGGCCGGGTGGTCGTGTCTGCCGCCAGTGCCCTCCGGTTCGACGTCACCTGGGCCGCCATCCTGATGGTCTCGGTGACCGGGATCGTGCTGTACCTGATGGTGGTCGGGCTTGAGCGGCTGCTCATTCCCTGGCATCCATCGGTCCGCGGAGAAACCCCGGCCTGATCGCCACCTGGCAACACGCGCGCGCAGAGCCGTCGGGCCGCATCGCTCCCTCGTAGAATCAACCCCACGGAGCCCACCTGGCCAGGGCCAATTGCACGAGGAGTGGAGATGAGGGTTATACGAGTTGTCACACCGCTGGCCGTCGGCGCCACCATGTTGCTGGCAGCCTGTTCGCCGGCCGCGGAGCCGGCATCCGTGCGCCTGCAGCTGCAGTGGACGGACCAGGCCCAGTTCGCCGGCTATTACGCCGCCGAGGAGCAGGGCTATTACGAAGATGAGGGACTGACCGTCGACATCCTGACCGGCGGCGGCGACATCGTGCCGCAGCAGGTAGGTTCGGCCGCAGACGGTCCTGAATTCACCATCGCCTGGGTACCCAAGGTGCTCCAGGCGCGTGAGGCCGATTCGGACCTGGTGCAGATTGCCCAGATGTTCCAGAAGGCCCCGACCCTGTCGGTCACCTGGGCCGACAGCGGGATCAATGCCATTTCCGACTGGGCAGGCAAGAAAATCGGCGCCTGGCCGTTTGGCAACGAACTCGAGGTCCTGGCCTCCGCCAAGATCCTGGCCAACCTGACCGATGGGGTGGACTTCACCCGCGTCGAGCAGGACTTCGACATGAACGAGCTGATCGCCGCCCAGGATGGCTGCGCTGAGGCCGATACCGACTGCGTCGATGTCGCCGAAGCAATGGTCTACAACGAGTGGGCGCAGCTCCTCGAAACCACCGATCCGAACACCGGCGAGCTCTATCAGCCCGACCAGTTCACGGTCTTCAACTTCAACGACCTCGGGACGGCCATGCTGCAGGACTCGCTGTGGGCCCGCGCGTCATGGCTCGCCGAGGACGGGAACGAAGACGTCGCCACCCGATTCCTGCGAGCGTCGTTCAAGGGCTGGATCTATTGCCGGGACAATCCCGCCGACTGTGTCCAGTACTCGATCGACCACGGCAGCATCTGGGGTGCCGGGCACCTGGCCTGGATGATGAACGAGGTCAATAACCTCATCTGGCCTGCGGCTGACGGGATTGGCGTCCTTGATCAGGACGCGTGGACCCAGACGGTGGAGACGGCCATTGCCGCCGGCATCCTGACCGCTGAGCCGAGTGCCGATGCGTATCGGCTCGACCTGACACTGGCCGCGCTCGAGGGGCTTGATAACGCGACCGGCACCGACTGGGAGAAGCCGGTCGTGGAGATCACCGCCGGCGGCGAGTAGTCGCCCGACCTGGACAAATGGAAAGGCCCCCCGCGCCGCGGGGGGCCTTTCCGCTATCCGGCGGAGAGATCCGGCTCCGCGCGCCGCAGGATGGGACCCATGACCGGCGGCACCAGAACCGCGGTCGCCACCACCATGGCCACCACAACCGCGTAGCGTTCCGGGTTGAACGCGCCCGCCGCGAGCGCCATGCCGGCAATCAGGATCTCGACCTCCCCGCGCGGGACCATCCCCCACCCGATCAGCGCCGCCCGCCAGCGGCCGGTGCGGATGGCCCCCAGCCCGGCGCCCGCGAATTTGGCCACCACCGCTGTCAGGGTGAGGACTACCACCAACCCGAGCGCCTGGGGCGAGGTGAACACCGCTGGATCGACCTGCGCACCGACGAAGCCGAAGAAGAACGGGGTGAAGAACGCGGCCACCGGGGCGGTCTCGGCTTCGAGGGCATCACGTTCGCTGGACTCGCCGACCACCATCCCTGCCAGGAACGCCCCCACGATGGCCGCCAGGCCGATGGCCGCGGCCAGGGTCGCCAGCCCGAGCATGACAATCATCCCGGGGAGGAACGGCGTCTCCGCGAATCGCGGAGCGGTCAGCAGTGACGGCCGCCGCGACAGGATCCCGGTGCCGGCCACGGTGACGATGGCGATGAACGCCACCGCCAGCCCCAGGGCCAGGCCCAGTCCGGCGGGTGAGGTCCCGCCGCTGGCGATGCCCGCCAGGACCGCCACCAGCAACAGGGCCAGCACGTCGTCGATGACCGCTGCGCCCAGGATGATGCGCGCCGACCGGGTGCCGAGGGCGCCGAGCGCGCGGAGGGACGCCGAACTGATCCCGACCGAGGTGGCGGTCAGGGCGGCGGCCAGGAACAGGCGTCCGGTCTGGCTGAAATCGAGCAGAGTCGCCAGCCCGTAACCAGCGACGAACGGCACCGCCATCCCCAGGATGGCCACCGCCAGGGCGGTGCCGCCGACCTTCATGATCGCCCCCACCCGGGTGTGGACCCCCACCTCGAACAGGAGCAGGACCGCACCGATCTGGGCGAACAGGCTGGTCTCCGGCGTGATCTGGTACCAGCCCAGGACGGCCGGCCCCACCAGCAACCCGCCCAGGATCTCGCCCACGATCGAGGGCTGGCCGATCCGCTTGAACAGCTCGTCCCCGACCTTGGTGGCCAGCAGCAGGATGAACAGCGAGAACAGGGTGGTCGCCAGATCATCCATCGGTCTGTCTCCTACAACAACAAAAGGCTGCGCCCGGTGCGCAGCCTCCACCTGTGGCCGGCGATATCGGCCCGGCCGGGCCCGTGGGCGGAGTCTATCCGGCGGGGAACGCCTCGTCGAGCCGTTCGACCAGTTCGGTCAGGCTGTCCACCACCAGGGCGGGCGCGACATCCGGCGGCAGCTGCTGGATGGTGCCCCATGGCCCACGGCGCAGCCAGACCGCGCGCATCCCGGCCGCCGCTGCCGGCAGGACGTCGTTATCCACCCGATCACCGACGTAGGCCACCGTGGCGGGGTCGGGGTCGCCAAGGAGTTCGAGCGTCCGTTGGAAGAACACCGGATCCGGCTTGCTGACACCGAGTTCCTCGCTCATGGCCATCACCTCGGCCTCGATGCCGGCCTCGTGCAGTTCATGAGTCCTCAGAGATGGCTGATTGGCAACAATGGCCAACCGGTAGCCCGCCTTCCGGAGGGCGCCCAGCGTCGGAATGGCGTCGGGGTACAGGTCCGTCGATAGGAAGCCACCCATCCGACGGTCGACCTCAGGCCAGAGCGTTTGCCAGGCCGGTACGCCCAACTCGACGAACAGGTCCCCGTGGTCGCGGCCCTGGGCGATCATCGCTCCGAGGGTCCCCATGACGGTGAACGGAGAGATCCCCAGCACCTCGCTCCACGTGGCCCAGACGCGCGTTTCGTCGATGAGCGTCTCACCAACGTCCAGGGCAACCCATCGGTCCATCGGCGCCGAGTATCGGTTATTCGAGGCTGATTCCAATCCGGAAAAGGTCGTGGATTCAGTCGGCGAGGAACTGCTCGGCGACGTCCTGGGCAGCCTCCAGTGTGGGTGCGCCCTCGATCCGCAAGGTCAGCCCGTCGTCCTCCCAGAAGAGAACGTTGCCGACGAGGCGAATGGTGCCCGCGACCGGGTCGCCTGCTGCATCGGTGTAGAAGAACCAATGCTCGCCGCCCTCGACCCACCAGGCCAGGCGGGGGCCGACCCGCGTAGTCACCACGAAACTGCCCTCGGAAATGATCTTGGTGAAATTCTCCGGACCGATGTCGGCGGAGAACTCCATGACCGCCAGGCCGATGCCGTCCGACCCAGTCGGGAAGCCCGGGAGGTCATCCCAGACGAGGGTGACCGTTCCGCCCCGGGGAACGTTGGTGAACAGGATGTGGTCCGCTGAATCGAGGTCGCCGTCCGGCAGGCGAATCGCGAAGCCGGCCTGTTGCTGGGCTTGCTCGAGACCCATCTCGGTGCCGAACCCCCGCTGGTCGGCAACGGTCACCGAAATCGGCGGCGACCCGAAACCGATGTGGATGGCACCCGTGCCCAGCCCGACCGCGCCAACCGCTCCTCCGAGGACGACCAGGGACAGGCCGGCGAGGGCCAGGCTCCGCCGGAATGGCCGCCACGGCAGTGCCCGGCGAGCCGTCCCCGCCTGGTTGCGAATCTCACGGCCGACGGCCACCGCCAGGTCCGGCGTTTGCGGGAACGCCAATCCCCGACCCAGGTCGGCCAGGGCGATCTCCAGGCGTTCGTCAAACATCGTGGCCCAACTCGGTCCGCAATCGGGCCATCGCCCGCGACAGCCGCGACTTCACTGTTCCCCGAGGAACCGCCAGCGCCGAGGCCATCGAGGCCTCATCGAGGTCAAGGAACCAGCGGAGACCAATCACCAGTCGGTCCTCTGACCGGAGCGCCCCGACCGCCGCCAGGAGCCGTTGGCGTCGCTCGGCCGCCAGCGCCGCCGATTCCGGCGAGGGCTCGGCTGCGGCTGGGACGACCTCGGCCAGGCGGAGGCTGAGTGCACCTTGGCGGCGCTGATGGCGCTGTCGGTTGCGGGCCGCGTTGACCACGATCCGCAGGAGCCAGGGCCGCGGTTCCAACCCGGGACGAAATGAACGCAGTGCCCGCCAAGCCCGAATGAACCCTTCCTGGGCGGCATCACCGGCCTCATCGGGATCTCCGCAGACCAAAAGGGCGGCGCGGAACGCCATCTGCTGGTACCGGCGAAC
>JAHFBB010000232.1 GCA_023250255.1 Chloroflexota bacterium
ATTCCTCCAGGACGGTCTCGCCCTGCATGGCGGGCAGCATGAGATCAAGGATGACCAGATCCGGTGGTTGGGCGTCGTAGGCGGTTAGAGCGCTCAGCCCGTCGGCTGCCTCCTCGACGAGGTAGCCATCGCGCTCGAGGTACAGGCGCAGGAGGGCGCGCAGCTGGGGCTCGTCCTCGACGACGAGGATGCGGGACTGGCCGTTCACGGGCCAGATGCTATCGGTCCGGCCATTCAGGAGTTGTGAAGGCCTCCGGGGAGCCTGTCTGTTCAATCTGGGCGGGAAACGAAAAGCCCGGTCCGAAGACCGGGCTCTTGCGTACAGGTACGGGTCGCGGTTAGGCGGCCTGGACCTTGACGGCGCGGGCGCCCTTGGGCGACTGCTCGACTTCGAAACTCACGTTCTCGCCGCCGACAAGGCGGTCGAAGTCCATGGTTGCGGACACTTCGTTGCGATGGAAGAAGTATTCCTTCCCATCCTCGCCACCGATGAATCCGAATCCGCGGTCAGCAATGACCCGCTTAATGGTTCCGTTTGCCACGGTAACCTCACATCTCTCCTCGAACAACAAACACGCTCACACAGCCAGCTCGAGAAGAGACAGTTCGACTACGCAAGAGACCATCGGAGAAGCCGATGGAGGCCTACAGGGTACTACCGATCCGCGCCGACCGCCTCCGCAGGCTCCGATTCGGGCTGAACCGGGGTCCCCAGGATGGGTGTGCCATACCGATGGCTGGTCTGTTCGAGCGCCGTGAGTACGTCCGCCCGGGCGCTGGTCAATTGGACGCTCAGCCGGTTGGCGTGTGCCCAGTCACCGTTGGGCATCTTCAGTTCGGCCGCGACCGCCGCCTTCGTCCGGCGGTAGGCCTGGATGGCGTCGTTGGCGGTGCGCGTGATCTGGTTGGTCGTCTCGCGCAGCATCCGCATCCGCTCCTCGGGACGCTGCTCGTTCGCCAGCCGCCGATCAAGGATGGCGGTCAGATCGGCGATGGCCGCCGGGGTCTCCTGGATGAGGACCAGGTCGGGCTCGCGACGGCCGAGGCGGGTATTGGAAGGCCGGATCGGCATGTCTTCGCCCTGACCTCCTTCGCGCAGCAATCGGCATCCACCTCGGGCGGCGACTGGCGGCCTCGACTGGTGGGTGCGGAAGGATACCCCGGAACTCGATTTCGTGCCCCGCGGGTCCTTCGCCGGGCCGTTCTTGATGCGATCTTCACCGCGCACAACCAGAGTGCGACGGACAGGAGGGGCTCTACCTATCGCCCATCACCACGAGGGACCACGACCATGACCACATCCCTGAAAATCGTAAGCGGCGCGGCCGTCCTGCTGGCGGCCGCGGTCATCGGCGGGGCGCTGATGAGCACTGCCTTCGCCGGCGACAGCGACCCCGACACGGATGACCTGACCGATGACGGGACGGCCTACTGCCAGACCTTCATCGACACCTTTGCCTCCGAGCTGGGCGTCGAGACCGCCGAGGTGGCGCCGGCTGCCAAGGCCGCGGCCGTTGCATCGGTCACTGCGGCCGTCGCGGCGGGCGACATCACCCAGGATCAGGCCGACGCGATGATCGAGCGGATCAACAACTGGGACGGCACCGGTTGCGGCTGGATCGGCTTCCACCTCGGTGGCGGCCATCACGGTGCGGGCCTGGGATTCATGTCGAGCGCCTTCACCGCCGCCGCTGATGCCCTGGGCCTGGAGCCTGCCGACCTGCGCGAAGCGCTGGCCGACGCCTCGCTCGAGGAGGTCGCCAACGACCAGGGCGTGTCATATGAAGAGGTGACCAGCGCCGCGCTGGCCGCGGCCAAGACCGATCTCGACGCCGCGGTGGCAGACGGGACCATCACCCAGGATCGGGCCGATGCGATCTATGACCACCTCTCGACCTGGCTCGCCGATGGCGGCGCCTTCGAGGGCCACGGTTGGGGCGGTGGTCGCCACCACCAGGGGCCCGGCCTCGGCGACTGACGGGACCTACACGCCCCGGTGCCTCCGGGTCCTAGCCGCCGATCCGCGACATGTTTCGCGGCGGCGGCGCGAATCCGGGGTCGCCGATGTGATGCTTGAGTTCCTTGTTCCAGGCCGCTTCACGGATGATCTCGAGGAGTTCGGCGTCGGTCGCGCCGCCGGCGCGCATCGGTCCACGGAGATCGGTCTCACCCATGCTGAACAGGCACGTCCGGACGGTGCCCTCGGCAGTCAGCCGCAGTCGGTCACAGGCGTCGCAGAACGGCTCACTGACCGGGTTGATGAAGCCGATCTGGCCAATCCCGTCGGCGAACCGATAGACCCGGCTGGTCTGCGCCGGATCCGATAGGGGGATCGGCTCCAGCGGAAGCCACGCGCGCGGGACCGATGCCTCCAGGGCCGCCCGCAGCTCGGCGCCGGTGAGCACTTCGCCCTCG
>JAHFBB010000059.1 GCA_023250255.1 Chloroflexota bacterium
CTCGTTGCCTGGGCCGCGGTAACCGGCACTGTTGGCCTGCCGGCTGTCGTCCTGTTCGGAATCGTCTTCTACTGGACCCCGCCCCATTTCTGGGCGTTGGCTCTGCGCTATCGGTCCGACTACGAGGCCGCGGGGGTGCCGATGCTGCCGGTGGTCGCCGGCGAGGCTGAGACGGCTCGCCAGATCGTGCTGTACACCGTCATCCTGGTTGGCGTGTCGCTGCTGCTCGTCCCGATCGCGGACATGGGCTGGCTGTATGCCCTGTCTGCGCTGGCGCTGGGGGTTGGCTTCCTGGTCATGGCCTGGCGCATCCGTCAGCAGCCGGACAGCGGGCGAGCCGCCATATCGCTGTTTCGCTATTCAACGACCTACCTGACGCTGCTGTTCGTGGCGGTTGCGCTCGACCCGTTGCTGGTGGCGCTAGTCGGCTGACACGCGGCCGGCGGCGGCCATTTCCGCGTCCAGCCGGGCGTCCGAGCGGGCGGTCCGTCGTTGTTCGAGGCTGACCCAGCCGGCTACCACCAGGCCCATGCCCACCAGGAAGGCGACGTCTCCCACGGTCCACATCAGCAGCCCGGCCAGCGCCTGGTCTTCGAGCGGGGTGGGCCCCCAGGACCGCTCGACCGAGGCGTAGTGCGGGTACAGGACGACGCCGGCGGACATGATGGCGACCCCCAGGAACGAGTTCTGGGGCATGGCCAGGAACAGGTAAAACAGGCGGGCTGGATGGGGCATTCGCCACGGTCCGGGGTCCGCGCCGATCACGGGGAACCAGAAGATCAGGGCTGCCCCGAGGAACACCGCGTGCTCGACCACGTGCAGGGCGGGGTTTTCCAGCGCCTGGTTGTAGAGGTCGCTGAAATGCCATCCCCAGTTCACAGCCGCGAACACCATCCAGGCGAGCAGGGGGAAGGCGAGGATCCGGACCGGGCGCGAGTGCAGCCAGCTCACCAGCCGCTTGCGAGAGGGAGGCGCGACGGCACGCAGAACGGTGGTCATGGGGGCCGCCAGCAGCAGCAGGGGAGCGGCAACCAGCATAAGCAACAGGTGCTGGGCCATGTGGACCACCAGCAGGACGTCCGCATAGGTATCGATGGGAGAGAGCAGGGCGAGCACCAGTGCCGCCAACCCGCCCCAGAACGCCCATTTTCGCCGTGCCGGAACTGGGTGTCGGGGGTGACGCCGCTCGACGGTCCGGACGAGCACCAGCCAGCCGATCCCCAGGCATGCCAGACCAATGATCGCCAGTGGCTCCCAGGTCCACGCGAACAACACTTCCGGAAGCTCGGGTTCCGGCGGGACGGCGCCTTGAGCGGCCACGATCCCGGGCCAGCCGACCACGGCCAGCGCGGACGCGGCCAGCACGCTCAGTATTCGGCGGTGCATGAACGCATTGTCGCCCAGCCCGCCGTGTCGGGAACATTTGGGCATCCGGCGGCGTCCAAGCGGCATGAGCACTTCACTGGTCCTTCGACCTGCCACGTTGGCGGCCGTCCTCTTCCTTTCCGCCTGCGCCGTCGTCCCTGGTGCCGCCAGTCCGTCACCGCGGATTGATCATCCCGACGGAGACGCGCTGGTCTTCAGCGTCACCACCAGCGGTGGATTCGTCCCCGCCGATACACACCTGATCACCCTTCCCACCTTCGCGCTGACCGGAAACGGTCAGGTCATCGTGGCCGGCCCGCAGATCGAGATCTATCCCGGACCGGCCCTGCCGAATCTGCAGGTCCGCATCCTGAGCCCCGCGGGAATCCAGCGGCTGCTCGAGCGGATCATGGCTACCGGCCTGTTCGAAGCCGACCACCAGTTCACTGCGGGCAACATGTTCGTGGCCGATGCGCCCGATACGGTGTTCACCTTTCGCGCCGACGGCCGCGAGGTTGTCACCAGCATCTATGCCCTCGGAATCGTGGGCGATGGCAATTCGCTGCCTCCATCCTTCCCGGAGGATGAGCTGGCCGCCCACGAGACCCTGAACGCCCTCGTCAGCGATCTGTCCTTCGTCGATGACCTCGTTCCGGCCACTGAGTGGCTGAGCGACTGGACCGGGTACGAGCCGGCCGCGCTGCGCCTGCTGGTGGCCAACGCCGACGATTGGACGGGCGACGTCGATCCCGGAGAGCCG
The DNA here is from genome assembly GCA_023250255.1 of Chloroflexota bacterium. GTDB lineage: Bacteria > Chloroflexota > Limnocylindria > QHBO01 > QHBO01 > JAHFBB01. Next base: position 2,126 of record JAHFBB010000059.1, read on the forward strand.
AAGGCATGGCCAGTTGCCGGCGATGCGGCTTCCTTCGGCGAACCGACCCTCATGGCCGAGAACCGATGTGGCGTTGTCAGCGGCACGGATGCACAGGCTTGGTGGGATGCCCTGGCGTCGGCCAACCAGCTGACCCAGTGGTCTTCGAACGGACACCTCTTCCAGGTAACCGTTCGACCGATCCTCCCCTATGAAGAGGCAACCTGCCCTCAACCTGAGCGCTGAGCTCTGGGGCGCCCACCGCCCATGACGGCGGGTACAATGCCCGCCGTCATGCGTCGCCCCGCCGCTCTCCTCGCCGTGCTGGTCGTCGGCCTGCTCGGCGGGTGCGCCCTGATCCCGCCGACCCCCGGCACGACCCAGGCCGATTCGGTCTACGCGCTGTACATCGTGATCTTCACCCTGGGCGCGATCGTCTTCTTCGTGGTCGAGGGATTCATCATCTACGCGGTCATTCGCTATCGCCGGCGCGACGATCGCCTGCCCACCCAGCATCACGGCAACAACCGGGTGGAGATCATCTGGACGGTCATCCCAACGGTGATCGTCATGATCCTGTTCATCGGCTCGCTGGTGACACTTGCCTCCATCGAGCAGGAGGGCGCCGATCCGGTGAACATCGAGGTGGAGGGATTCCAATGGCAATGGGCCTTCCACTACCTCGACGAGGGAGTCACCGTTGACGGCGGTTCGGTTGAGAACCCGCCGGTGATGGTGGTTCCGGTGAACAGACCGATTCATCTCATCCTGCACTCGGATGACGTCATTCACTCGTTCTTCGTACCGAATTTCCTGACGAAACGCGACGTCGTGCCCTTCGCCGAAGGGACGAATCCGAATGAGCTCGAGTTCACCGTCAACCGCCTCGGGACATTCCGTGGGCAATGCGCCGAGTTCTGCGGTAGAGGGCACGCCGAAATGACCTTCGTGGTGATCTCCATGGATCCTGCCGATTACGCCGACTGGGTGGTCGAGCAACGGGCGGCGGCATCGGTCGAACCCACCCCGACCATCCCTGCCGGCCTGCAGATCGTTCGGATCAGTGCCGACCAACTGGAATTCGACACCAACCTGCTGGAGGTGCCCGCGGGCGAGGACTTCGTCATCGAGTTCACCAACAACGAAGTCGATATTCCCCACAACGTGGCCATCTATGACGGGGAGGCGACGCTGTTCCAGGGTGAGTGGCTGACAGGGCCGGGTACCATCCAATACCTCGTGCCCGCCCTCGACGCCGGTGAATACACCTTCCAATGCGATGTCCACCCGTCCATGTTCGGGACGGTGACGGCCCGCTGATGGCCACCACCACCCTGGCTCCCGAAGCCCCTGCCTACCAACGGTCGTGGGTGATCGAATGGCTCACCACCGTCGACCATAAGAAGATCGGGATCCTGTACATCCTCAACTCGTTTGTGTTCTTCTTCGGCGCCGGAATCCTGGCCCTGCTCGTGCGCAGCGAGCTCGCGGTCCCCGGACTCCAGATCCTCGACGAGTCGACCTTCAACCAGGCGTTCACCATGCACGGCACCCTGATGGTCTTCCTGTTCATCGTGCCCATGATGTCTGGCTTCGGGAACTACATCGTCCCGCTCCAGCTCGGTGCGCCGGACATGGCCTTCCCCCGGATCAACGCCCTGTCGTTCTGGATGCTGCCCCTCGGTGGGCTGCTGCTCATCTCCGGCTACCTGTTCGGTGGGGCAGCTGCCGGCGGCTGGACCGGCTACAACCCGCTCACCCAGGAACGGTTCTCGCCGGGCGTGGGGATGGACCTGTGGATCATGGGTCTGACAGTGGTCGGGACGGCCTCGATCCTGGGATCGGTGAACTTCATCACCACCATTTTCAAGATGCGCGCGCCGGGGATGTCGCTCTTCCGGATGCCCATCTTCACCTGGACGATCCTCGTCACCCAGACGCTCATCCTGCTGGCCACTCCGGTCCTGGCTGCCGGGCTGATTGCGCTGTTCATCGACCGCAACTACGGCGGATCGTTCTTTGATCCATCGGTCGGCGGGGACCCAATCCTCTGGCAACACGTGTTCTGGTTCTTCGGCCATCCCGAGGTGTACATCGTCATCCTGCCGGCCCTGGGCGTGGTCAGCGAGATCCTGCCGGTATTCAGCCGCAAGCCGCTCTTCGGGTATCACGCGTTCGTGTACGCCACGGTTGCCATCGGTCTGTTGAGCTTCAGCGTGTGGGCCCACCACATGTTCACCACCGGGGTCGTTTTCCTGCCGTTCTTCACCTTCATGACCGCGCTCATTGCGGTTCCGACCGGGGTGAAGATGTTCAACTGGATGGCTACCCTGTGGCGCGGATCACTGGTCTTCGCCACCCCCATGCTGTTTGCCCTGGGCCTGATCAGCATGTTCCTGATCGGAGGGATCAGCGGCGTGATGATGGCCTCGGCGCCGATCGACTTCCACCTGCAGGACACGTACTTCGCGGTCGCGCACCTGCACTACGTCTTCTTTGGTGGTGCGGCGTTCGGCGTGTTCGCCGCCACCTACTACTGGTTCCCGAAGATGACCGGGCGTCGGCTCAATGAATTCGTCGGCAAGATCCACTTCGGCCTGATCTTCCTGGGCTTCAACCTTGCCTTCTTCCCGATGCACGAACTGGGGATCCAGGGCATGCCCCGGCGGATTGCCGACTACAGCCCCGATGCCGGCTGGACGGTCATGAACATGCTCTCGACCGGCGGCGCCTTCCTCATCGCCCTCTCGATGATCCCGTTCGTGGTCAACGTGGTGGCAACCCTGATCAACGGCGAGCGGGTCGGCGATGATCCGTGGGAGGGCAACACTCTCGAGTGGGCAACGTCTTCGCCGCCGCCGGCCTACAACTTCGACCGCCTGCCGCCCATTCGCAGCGAGCGACCGATGTTCGATCTGCGCCATAAGCACGACCCTGCCGTTCACCACGAACTCGCCACGGCCGAGGCCGAGTCATGACCTCCACCACCGCCGGCGAACGCACGCCGCCCGCCCGCCACGAGGCCGGCCTGCCGCTGGCCCTGGTCGGGATGCTGCTGTTCATCTCGAGCGAGGTCATGTTCTTCGGGGGCCTGTTCGCGACCTATTTCTCGGCCCGCGCCGGCTTCCCCGGGGAGTGGGGTGCCCAGTCCATGGGTGCGCCGGAACTGGAAATCCTGCCGATTGCGCTGCCCATCACCCTGATCCTGATGACGTCGAGTTTCACGATGCATTTCGCCGTGCAGGCCATCCGCCACGACCGGGTTGGCGCCATGCGCTTCTGGCTGGCCATCACCCTGCTGCTGGGCGTGACCTTCCTCATCGGCCAGGTATACGACTACACGACTCTGGGCTTCGGCATTTCCGACGGGGTGTTCGGGACGGTGTTCTATGCACTGACCGGGTTCCACGGTGCGCACGTCTTCGGCGGGGCGATTGGCCTGACCATCCTGGTGGCGCGCGCGGCCGGTGGACAGTTCTCGTCTCGCAATCACGTCGCCGTCGAGGCGGTGAGTTTCTACTGGCACTTCGTGGACGTGGTCTGGATCGGCCTGTTCCTGACCCTGTACTTCCTGCGCTAGGCACATGACCGACACCCAATTCGGCTATCTCATCCTTGGCGCGGGAATCGTCCTGGTCCTGGGTCTGGTGTATGCCGCGGCATCCCGGGGCAGTCGGCCCCACCTGACGCCGCCGGCGGGTGTCCACCTTCCCCCGCCGAGCTGGCTCCCGTTCCAGTTCGCCGCAGCCGCCGCACTCCTTGGTGGCGGGCTGGCGTTTCGACCGGACGACCAGATCGCGAACTGGTTCCTGCTCGTTCCGGGCCTGATCCTGTTCATCCTGACCGCGGTGGGCTGGATCCGGGCCGCGGGCCGGGAATGGCACGAAACCGAGGACGGTCCATCGCATGGATCCGGGCACGGAGCCCCTCACTGAGTCCTCCGGCTCGCCTCTGAGCCGGCTGCCGCGCGGCTGGCTGATCAGCGCTGCGATCGTCCCGCTCGCACTGGCGACCATTCTTGGCGTCGTGCTCGCCGTCCGAGTGGGTGTGATCCACGCCGGCATCGAGGTTGGTGACCCCGCCCCACCGATCGTCCTGGCCGACCTGTCTGGCCAGCCGCTTCGCCTGTCGGACCACGCCGGCCAGCCGGTGATCGTCTACTTCTGGGGCTCCTGGTGCCCGAGCTGCATCGACGAATTCCCGTTGCTCGAGGCAGCCCTGACCGCCCACGCCGCGGACGGGCTCACCGTGCTGGGCGTGATCTAC
>JAHFBB010000060.1 GCA_023250255.1 Chloroflexota bacterium
GATACCTCGGCCGCCCCCGAGTGCCGAGCAGCGTTGAGGGTCGCTTCGCCCAGCGCGGCGACCAGCGCACGGACATGTTCGTCAAGTTCCACGTCGCCGACGACGATCGCTTCGACCTTGACCTGCTCGTCCTGCTCGATACGGCTGGCGGCCGCGTCGACCGCGTCACGCAACCGAGTGCCCGAGAGGGTTGGCGCGCGCCCATAGAGCCATGCTCGCAGTTCGCGCTCCTGGGTCCGGGCCAGGCTGGTCATTTCGCGCGGTGACGGCGCGCGCTGGATCAGAGCCAGGGTCTGCAGAACCGAATCGTGCAGGTGAGCCGCCATTTCCGCCCGCGCCTCGGTCCGAACCCGGGTACTGCGCTCCTCGATCAGCTCTCGGCCAATCCCCCACACCCACGGCCCGCCGATCAGGGCAAGACCGCCAATCGCCACCAAGGCCGCCAGGATCATGCTGCCCGCGGCAGCCGGCGAGCTATTCACCGCCAGAAAAACCGCCATGGCGCCCACGATCAAGAGGCTGCCGGCTGCCACCCTCGGGATCGAACGGCGGCCACTGAGGACGACCTCCACGGGCGAAAGTCGACTCCCAGCATCGCCACCGCGGGCCCACAGGAGCGCGAAGCCGATGGCAGCCAACGACACCGGCCAGGCGAGGGTTTCGCCAAACCAGAAACCCGAAACGGCCAGCAGAAGCAGGATTCCGCCGAGAATCAGGAGCGCACCCAGCGCCTGGCGGAGCGTCGGCCGCACCAGAACCCGCGCCCGCGGCGGCGCACCGCTCTCGCCCAATGCCTCGGGTGCCAATAGCCACGCGAGCAGGTAGACGACGATCCCAAAGCCAAACGCCGCCGCCAGGATCACGAAGGCAATCCGCACACTCAGCGACGTGACCCCGAGGTGGCCCGCGATTCCAGCCGCTACCCCCGCGATAATCCGGTCATCGCGACTGCGCTCGAGGCGCGGGCGTGCGGGATGCGGCGCCTCCCCACTCCGTCCCCGAACGCCGACCTGTGCCATGTCCGGCATGTTCGCATACGGCCCATCCGAGAACGATCGGGGATCTCCCCGATATCCGATTCAGGGTCTTCCCCGATGGTCATGCCAGCCACGGTCGGTCAGGATCTGGCCATGACAGGGCAGGGCAGCCAGCGCGCCGACACCTCACCTCGCCTTCTCCGGCGGCGGACAACGGATCGCGTGATGGGCGGGGTTGGCGGTGGGCTGGGCGACTATTTCAACGTAGATCCGTTGCTCTTCCGCATCGGCTTCGTGGGCTTGATGATCTTCGGTGGGGCCGGATTGGTGCTGTACCTCATTGGCTGGATCCTGATTCCAGCGGAGGGAAATGATCATTCGATGCTCGAGCGTTTCCTGCATCGTCTTCTACTGACGCCCCGGCGTATCGGCCTGCTCACCCTGGCCGGATTCGTGATCCTGCTGTTCGTCTACGGCGAGAGCCGTGGGTATGTCGGGATTGGTGACGGCCCGCTGGGGATTCCGGGTGCCATGTGGGCGCTCGGGATCATGGTGGCGGGGGTCTACCTGCTGCGACGGACTGATCCGATGGCGACCGATGCGTCTGCGCCCACCGTCCCGGCAGCGGCGCGCCAGTCGGTCGTCCGAGCCCGGCGCCCGCGCTCCCCCCTGGCCTGGTACGTCATTGGCACCATGCTGCTGACCGTGGGGGTGCTGGCCATCGTCACCCAGGTCGCCTCGGTGCAGGTCTCCCCCGGCCAGTTCTTTGGAGCCGCGCTGGCGGTCATGGGCCTGGGCCTGCTGATCGGCGCCTGGTGGGGACGGGCCCGAATCCTCATCCTGCTGGCCATCCTGATCCTGCCGATGGCGATCACCGCGAGCTTCGTGACGGCCCCGCTGGAGGGTGGGACGGGCGACGTCCGATTCGCACCCAGCAGCGCGGCTGAGCTTCGCGACGAGTACCGCCTCATGGCGGGGCGGATGGTTCTGGACCTCAGCGACCTGACGCTTCCGTCGCGGCGGGTAGAGGTGGCGGCGAGCGTCACCGTTGGACAGTTGCTGGTGATCCTGCGGCCAAATACGTCGGTCGAAGTTCACAGCCGGGTGGGTGCCGGCACGGTGACCGTGTTCGACGCGTCGGATTCCGGCACCAGTCTCGACAGCCTGGTCATTCGGCACCACCGCTTTGGGCCAACGTACGTTCTCGACCTGCGGAGCGGCATTGGCGAGATCGAAGTCATTACCCAGGCGTCAGGGAGTAACTGATGGCACGTCACTCGGTGGATCTCCTGTCATTCACCTTCGGCGTGCTCATCCTGGCCATCGGCCTGCTTCTGTTGTCCGGTGACGTGGGCCAGGTGCCCCTGGAGTGGGCGGGCCCGACAGTGGCCATTGGCCTGGGCGTCCTGATTCTCATAGCCGCCCGCCCTGCGCGCCAGGGACCCCCGTCCGATCTCGAGCGCGACCCGGATAACCCGACGACCTGATTCGACTCCGCGGGGTGCTCGCGCTCGGGCAAACTCCAATGGCGGTCGTCGCTAGACTTGGATCGTGGCCGCAGAGTTTCTAGGGATCCTGCGTCTGCCGGCGCGCCTTGCCGGCTCCGGCGGAGCATAGGCACACATGGCGAGATTGCGGATCACCAGGCTGGGACACGGCGGGGTCCTGTATCGGTCGCCCGCCGAGCGGTGGGTCTGGGTGGACCGATGGAGCGGCGCGCCTACCTACGTCGCGCCGCCGGAACCATGGCAGGTCGACGTCATCGCACCGACCCATGGACACTTCGACCATATCGGCAACGACGCACTGGATGTCGTGGAGCTGGCTTCGGGCGGCGGAACGGTCATCGGCTCGCATGAACTGAGCATCTACCTCGCCTCGCGTGGGGTGGAGGCCATCGGCATGAACAAGGGGGGCACGGTCGAGGCGGCCGGTATCAGCTTCACCATGGTCCACGCCGAACATACCGGCGGGGTGACCATCACCGGCGACGGACCCGAGGCGACCCGCGAGGTCGGTTGCTGGGGCTGGCTCGTCCGCTTCGAAGACGGCACGGTCGTCTATCACACCGGCGATACCGACCTGTTCGGCGATCTTGCGCTGGTGAAGGACCGATGGACCCCGACGATCGCCGTCCTGCCCATCGGCGGGCACTACACGATGGGTCCGGCCGACGCGGCACGTGCGGTTGCGCTCATCGGCGCGCGGACCGTCATTCCGGTCCACTACGGGACCTTCCCGATCCTCGCCGGCACGCCGGCCGAACTGGCCGAGGCGACCGACGCCGACGTCGTGGCCCTTGAACCCGGGGAGACCTGGGAGGCCTAACCGAGGTCGGCGAGAGCCTCGTCGATGAGGGCCAATGCGGCGGACTGATCGCCAGGCAGCAACCCGAGTTGATCGCGGAGCGTCGCCAGGGCCGCACGGGCAGCCTCAACCTCGACTCCGCGAACGGTCCTATTGAAGGGCGCCCGTCTGTTCGGTGGGACCCAGCCGGCGAGCGCGCGCCCGGTCGCCGTGTGGGGCAGGCCGGCCTCGGTGGTCATCGGCCTAGCCAGGGACGACCCGGTCGACGCGGGTATCGCGCCGGAGGGTCAGCCAGCGACGGCAGCCGGCGGCATGGAACCAGCGCTCGGTGGTGATGCCGGCAACGTTGTTCTGCATCCAGACATAGTCCAGATTGTAGGCATCAGGATCGGTGATTCGGTCCGGCACGTGGGGCAGCTCGCCGCCGAATCGGAACTCGCCCACCGGTCGCTCACCGCAGGTCGGACAGCTGATCCAGAGCATCAGCGCGTCCCCGCCGATCCCTGGTCGGCCATGGCGTGGTCACGGGCGAATCGGTCAAGTCCGAACGAGGCGATCATCGCCGGCGTGGTCCCGGTGGCGATCAATTCAGCCATGGCCTCGCCGCCGGCAGGGATCGCCTTGAAGCCCCAGGTGCCCCAGCCGGTCGAGATGACGAACCCCGGGACGCCGGTCTCGCCCATGATCGGCGAATAGTCGGGGGTGATGTCGCAGATGCCCGCCCACTGCCGCAGGACGCGCAGGTCGGCCATGAAGGGCAGCAGCTTGGTGATCTTGGCCGACACGCTGGACAGGAACTCGAACGACGACGCCCGCGAGTACGACGGCTGCGAGTCGAACTCGGCGCCCATGAGCATGTGGCCGCGGGCCGTCTGCGAGACGTAGCACAGGAGCTCGCTGCTGGCGACGATGGGCTCAAAACCAAGGGCGTAGGGGTTGGTGACCAGCGCCTGCAGCGGATGGGTCCGGATCGGCAGACGCACCTCGGCCATGTCGGCCACGTGGGTCGACCAGCCGGCCACCGCGCTCATGACAATCCGCGCCGAGATCGGTCCGGTCGCCGTCTGGACGCCGGTCACCCGGTCGCCGTCCCGCAGGAGCCCGGTGACCGGGGTGTGTTGCAGGATGTGCGCGCCTCGCCGGAGGGCGCCCTGGGCGTAGGCCCACACGACTCGATCGTGGCGGGCAGTTGCCCCGCCGGAATGGTACGAGCCACCAAGCACCGGATAGCGGCCGCCACCGGTCAGGTCGAGATGCGGGCACAGCGCGAGCGCTTCCTCCGGAGTGACCATTGCCGTCTGGGCGCCCATCGCCTGGTTCATCAGGGTTCGCGCCCGCTCCGCACGCAGACCGGACTCGGTGTGGGCCAGCCACAGCAGTCCCTTGGTCTTGTGCATGATCCAGCAGCCGGTCTCCTCCTCGAGCGTCGCGTACAGCTCGAGCGCGCGCTGATAGAAGCGGACCGACTCGGCAATCCCGTAATTCGCCCGGATGATGGTCGTATTCCGGCCGGTGTTGCCCGAACCGATGTAGTCCGCCTCGACCACCGCCACATCGGTCAGGCCGTGGCGGGTGGCGAGGTAATAGGCGGTCGCCAATCCGTGCCCGCCGCCACCGATGATCACCACCTCGTAGCTGCGCTTCGGCTCCTGCCAGGGCAGGTCGAGAATCCTCTCGACGAACTCGTTCACAGCCGCGCCTCCAGCTCGGAGGCGTATGCCCGGGCGACGAGCAGCAGTGACCGATCCGGACCGAGCCACACCTTCGCCGGCACCCCGGCCACGAGACCCTGGTTGAGGCCTGCGACGAGTGGCCATTCGGTGTGATGGCGCACCCGCTCCAGCTCGTCTGTGCCGAGCCACCAACCCATCCAGCCTGCGTCCGGAGCCGTGGTCAGGACCGACGAGATGGGTGCCTCGGAGGCGCCAAGGGCCAGCACGTCGTCCGCTGCCAGCCGCAGCGCGGTCACCTCGGACGGCCATGACAGGCCGTCGAGCATCGCGGCGGCTCCGACCAACCGCAGGCCGGGCATGGGCTCAGGCGCGCGCACGTTGGCCCTCGGGGTCGTAAAACGGGGTGGCGGTGACGGTGGCCTGACGGCCGTCCACTTCGACCGTTTCGGGGAAGGGAGAGCGCTTGAGCCAGCCGAGCATCACCGCCTGACCGAGGGTGGGCGAAGCGAAGGTCGAGGTGACATGACCGATGACCTCTCGGCCGTCGAGGATGGGAGACCCCTCGGTCGGCGCGGCACCGGCCATGGTCAGGCCGACGAGCTTGCGGTGGTCGGGCAGGGCGGCGGTTCGGGCGAGGGCAGGGCGGCCAATGAAATCGAGCTTGCCCAGGTTCACTGCCCAGTCCATCCCCAGCCGTCGGGGAGTGGTATCGAGCTCGGTGTCCATGCCGATGATCACATGGCCCTTCTCCAACCGCAGGGCGAACAGGGCCTGCAGTCCGTGGGGCGCGATGCCCAGATCCGCCCCCGCGTCGAGCAACGCCCGCCACAGCTCGATAGACCGGTCGACCCCGTGATGGAGCTCGAACGAGGCCTCACCGGTGAACGACAGGCGCACGACATGACAGGGCACACCGGCGATGTCGGTGCGGATGTGGTCGAGGAACTTCAGCGCGGAGGTCAGGCCCATCCGCCCCAGCAGCTCTGGCGCCATGGGGCCGGTGACGTTGATGGCTCCCAGCGACATCGTCCGATCGAGCAGGTGGACATCCAGGCCCCAGGTCTCGATCCAATCGCGCATCCACAGTTCGGCGTTCCCGGCACCGCCGGTGGTGAAGGTCAGCACGAAGCGGTCATCGGTCTCCTTGAGGATCATGCCGTCGTCGATGACGTGCCCTCGCTCGTTCAGCAGGAGGACGTATCGGGAGCGCCCCTCACGGATGGTCGAGACATCGGTCGGATAGAGCCGCTGGAGGAA
>JAHFBB010000061.1 GCA_023250255.1 Chloroflexota bacterium
GTCAGATCGGTGCATCCGGCGGTTGCAACATCTTCGGCGGCTCATATCGGCTCTCGGACAACCGCCTGTTGATCAGCGGCGGAGCCATGACCGAGATGGGTTGCGACGACGCCCGCTCTGCCCAGGACGAGTGGCTGTTTGCCTTCCTCGGAAGCGGCCCAACCGTGGCGCTGAGCGGGGACGAACTCGTGCTTTCGAGCACCGATACCGTCATCAACCTGCTCGACAGCGAGGTGGCAGACCCGGACCGGCCGTTGGTGGGTACGACCTGGACGGTCGTCGGCCTGATCAGCGGCGACGCGGTGTCGAGCATTCCCGACGAGGTCGAAGCCAGCCTTCGACTGACCGATGATGGTCGCGTGGAGGTGCACTCCGGCTGCAATTCCGGCGGTGGTGCGTACGTCGTCAATGGCGACACCATCACCTTCGAGGACCTGGTCACCACCGAGATGGCCTGCGACGGTGCTCGCGCTGAGGTCGAATCGGCCGTGTTTGCCGTCCTGGGCGCGGATTCGGTCAGCTATCTCATCGATGCGGGCGGCATGACGCTGATGGCGGGAGACATCGGCCTTCAACTGTCGGCGGGATAGGCATTCGGGGTCCCGGGCGCTACTATCGGTCCGTCGCAGGCGCGACACCTATCCAGAGTGGCCCGAGAGACCTCGCTCGATGACGGCCCGGCAACCGACCCGCTACCTCATGGCGGAAGTGGTGCCCCCGCGAGGACCGATGGGAGACGAGGATGCCACCGGCCACCGCCCGATACGCCCACCTGGTGGGCAGTACCCCTTTCCGTGACGCACCCGAGGCGCTGGACATCTTCGCGGAGCGGTTGGGAGGTCGCCTGCGCACGGTCCCTGACGGCGAGACCGGGGAGCGTCAGAACTGGATCCTGGAACTCATCGAGTCGTTCCGGTCGCATCCGGACCTCGAGGTCGTCAAGACCGGTGACTGGTCCGACTACGACAAGATCCCGGTTTTCCGCGTGCGGAAGGGCCATCGCTTGACGGGGGACAGCCTGGACCTGGGCTACCTGCGCCATTTCAACGAGTCCTGGCCGGAATACGCCAAGCGACGCGCCTCGTTTGGCGCCGAACAGACCGATGGCGCTCCGCGCTTCCAGGTGGGAATTCCCGGGGATCTCAATCTGTCGGCCTTCAGCCTCGGTGGCCCACTGGGCGGACTCCGGCACCGAGGCGCATTCCGTGATGCCACCCTCCGGGACATCCGAGCGATTCATGCGATTGCTGGCGACGCCGTCGTCTTCCAGGTGGAGGTCCCGTTCGAACAGGTGGGGATGACCATGGCTCCGAGCCTGTTCCACCGACCCGCCGCATCGTTCCTTGCCGGAGGCATTGCCCGACTGGCGCGCGAAGCGCCGGAGGGGTCCCGCTGGGGGATCCACCTGTGCCTGGGCGACATGAACCACCGGGCGCTGGGGCGGCTGAGCGACAGCGCGCCGATCGTGAAACTGGCCAATGCCATCGTCCGCACGTGGCCTGCCGGACGACCCCTGGATTTCATCCACGCGCCGTTGGCGGCCGCGGTGGAACCCCCGCCGCTCGAGCCAGAGTTCTACGAACCGTTGCGTGGGCTCCGCCTGCCACCTGGGACCCGGTTCATTGCTGGCTTCCTGCACGAAGGCCGAACGCTGGACGAACAGCGCGTGCTCCGCGACCAACTCGATGGTCTCCTGGGTAGCCCGGTCGATGTGGCCACCTCGTGCGGACTGGGCCGACGCTCCCGGGAAGACGCACTCGCGACCATCGATCTGGCTGCGGCCCTGAGCGATCCCGCCGGCTGAGCGCCGCCTAGGCGTCAGCGGCGAGTTTCTCCAGCTGATCCGCATGCTCCTCGAGATGGGCAACGATGAATCGCTCGACGAAGGCGGCCACGGTCATCTCGCCCAGTCGTGGGTGCAGGCCGCGCGCTGACCAATCGGCTGCGGACAGCGCGGCCAGGTACCCTCGGAACAGGGTGAGCGACCCGGCGAGGCGGGCCATCTGCTCCGTCGGCGGCTCGTTGCGGTTTGCCTCGATGTAGCCGACCCGTCCCGGATCTTCCTTCGTCCGGCCGAACGGCACCGGCTCGCCCGCGTAGGCGGCGACCACCTTCTCGACCTCACCCTGCCAGAAGGGAATGAATTCGGCGACATGCGCCCAGGCCTGGCCCGCGTCCCAGCGCTCGCCGGTTGTGGGGTCGGCATCGGTCAGTCCCGGTGGCGGATCAAGCGCGAGGGCGGCCATCCGAGCTTCGGCGGCGTCCATTCGGGGCAGCAGGTCGGTGTAGTCGGTCACGAGGGACTCCTAGTCGCGGGGCGGTCAATGATCGGGGTTCGCAGTTCCCCGAGCCGGTCGATGCGCAGGGTGACCTCGTCGCCGGGCTCGAGCCAGCGGCCGAAGCGTTCCTCGCCAACCTCCAGCAGGCAGCCGGTACCGACCGTGCCGCTGCCCAGGAGATCGCCGGGCCGGAGTCGCGTGTCGGCCGAGGCGCGGGCGACCATCTGGCCGCACGAGAACTGGGCGCTGGACCACGCCCCGCGGCTGATCTCGGTTCCGTTGATCTCCGCGGTCATGGTCAGGTCAAAGCCACTGGCCGAACGGGCGTCGCTCAATTCGTCAGGCGTGACCAGCCAGGGACCGATGGAGGTGGCGAAGTCCTTGCCCTTCGCCGGACCGAGCCGGACGGTGGTTTCCTCACGCTGCAGATCGCGGGCGGACCAGTCGTTGAGGATGCAATAGCCGCCGATCGCTTCTTCGCCGCGACCGGCGGGGAGGTCGACTGCCGCGGTGTCGATCAGCGCGGCCACCTCCAGCTCGTAGTCGAGTTCGGCTGAGCCGGTGGGCGCCCACACGGGGTCGCCAGGCCCACGGATCTCGCTGGTGTTGCCGAAGTAGAAGATCGGCAGGCGGAACCACGCCTCCGGGATCTCACCGCCCCGCCGGCGCCACATCGTTCCGACATGCTGTTCGAAGGCGTAGAAGTCGCGGAGGCTCGGCGGCTGGAGGATCGGTGGTCCGAATGTCAGGTCGGCGGCTGCCAGGACCAGGTCTGGCTCGGGTTCACCGGCAGTCAGCGGCTCGACGATCTCGGCAAAGGCGACCACCCGCAGGCCACGGGCCAGGTGGTCGTCCAGGGTCGTGATCGGGGAGCGGAATAACGGCTGGTTGTGGGCCAATCCGGGATCCGCAGCCAGCAGGGCGCGACGCGCGAGCTCGAGATCAAGCCAGCCCAGCCCGGAGGGGTCGAGGGCGGCCACCAGGCGCCAGGCGCTTCCGGCGGGGGCACCGATGTCTCGGACGTGGGCGAGCCGCATGGTCGGAGAGTGTACCCAGCAGGTCGGTACCTTCGATGGATGGAGCATTGTGGGGCGGTTCGGTAGGGTCGACCCCAATGACCGAAGCCGCGGCTGTCCCGCGTCCAGTTCAGGGTGCCCACCGGCACCGACGTCGGCATGCCGTTCGGTTGGGGGCGTGGCGCCGACTCTCGCGTGATCCATTCTTCGTGTACACGATCGGCCTCGTGCCGGTGGCCCTGGTCGTCGCCCTGGCCTCGCCGGACATCGACGCAGCCCGCCTCATCTCGGTGGCCGTGGCGTTCGTCGGTCTCCAGGCACTGGCCGGGCTGGTTCCACTCCGCTTCCGACCGATGACCGCGGTGGGCTGGTCATTCCTGCGAATCTCGATCTCGCTGCTGCTGGTGTGGGCGGTGGTCGAACTGACCGGAGGGCCCGCGAGTCCTCTGTTGGTGCTCTACCTGCCAGTGGTCACCGCGGCCGCGGCACTGGGTGCCGAGCAGGCAGTGGTCATGGGCGTGGTGGCCGCCCTGATCTTCCTGGCCCCGGAGGTCGCCTCCTCGGGCGGCGCGACGGACCGGACGCTCCAGGGGGTTGCACTGGCGGGTGTATCGACGCTCCTGGCAGTGGGCGTCCGCCAGATGATGGGTCAGATCGAGCGGACCAGCCGCCAGTTCCGCGGAACGGCCCTGAACGAGCGTCGCCGCTCCCGGCAGATCAGCGGTCTCGAAGAGGTCGGCCGGACACTGGTCACCGCTGGACCGTCCGACGCCGCCATGGAGCAGGTTGCCGAGGTCCTCGTCCAGCGATTTGGCTACGCCCTGGCGGCGATCTATGACGTGGCCGATGGCCGGCTCCGCCTGCGCGCCCAGCGGGGTTACCCCCCAGAGATTGCGGGCATCGATCCCGATCAGGGGGTCATTGGTCGGGCCACGCGTACCGGGGAGATCCAACTCGTGCGGGATGTGACGGTCGACCCGGATTACCTCGCCGGCGATCCGTCAGTACTCAGCGAACTCGCGGTTCCGCTCGTGCTGGATGGGCAGTTGCTGGGACTGGTCAATGTCGAGACCACCGGGCCGGAGCCCATGGACCGAACGGACCGCGACCTGATGTCGGCCATCGGCAACAAGATGGCCACCTCGCTGGCCATGGCTCGCGATCGGGAGCGGCTGGCCGAGTTGGCTGTCCGCGATCCGCTCACCGGTCTGCACAACCGACGATATTTCGACGAGACACTGGACCGGCTGGTTGCCAACTGGCTCGTCACCCCCGAGACCGAGCGGCTTCCGCTGTCGGCGGTGACATTCGACCTGGATGAATTCGGCCGATTCAACAAATTGCACGGCGTCCAGGTGGGGGACCAGGTCCTCCGGGTCTTCGCCGGGGCGATTCGTTCCAGGGTCCGCCAGACCGACCTGGTCGGGCGCTACGGTGGCGAGGAGTTCGTTGTCATCCTCCCCGGCTCCGATCGCCACCGCGCGGTCGAGGTCGCCGAGGAGATCCGGCAGCGACTCGCCGCTGAACACATCGTTGCCGAGGACGGGTCCGTTCTGTCGGTGACCGTGTCCGCCGGCTGCGCCGAACTCGACCCCGACAATCCGACTCGCGAGGAACTGCTGCGAACAGCCGACGTTGCCCTGTCCATGGCCAAGCGTTCCGGCCGCGACCGGGTGGTTGCCGCGTAGCCGCGCTACATGCTCGGAACGTGGTCCGGGGCAAGGAAACGCTCGGGATCGTCCCCGAACTCGAGCCAGCAGCCCTTTCCGCAGAAGTAGTACGTCTGCCCACTGTGCTCGTGAACCAGCCCGCGGCTGGTCGCGATTTCCGGTTCGACGCTCATGCCGCACACCGGGTCGGTAGCGCGCGGGGCCATGGTCAGTTCCATCGGTCAGTTCTCCGTTGCGTTGGTGACAGGGAAGCGGCGCAGGCGAAGTGAATTGGTCACCACGCTCACGCTCGACAGGGCCATGGCCGCCGCGGCCAGGGCCGGATTGAGGGTCCACCCGGTGAATGGGTACAGGATGCCGGCTGCCACCGGGATGAGCAGCACGTTGTAGCCGAACGCCCAGACCAGGTTCTGGCGAATGATGCGCATGGTTGCCCGCGACAGGGCGATGGCCGTCGGCGCGGCCCGCAGCAGTCCGCCGATGAGCGTGACCGCACTCGCGGCCGCGGCGACATCGGTCCCGGTGCCCATGGCCACGCCAAGGTCGGCCTGTGCGAGGGCAGGAGCATCATTCACCCCGTCCCCGACCATCACGACCCGGTGTCCGGACGCCTGGAGATGGGCTACGGCCGCGGCTTTGTCGCCGGGAGCGACTTCGGCAACGATCCGCTCGGGGGCAATGCCCACCTGCGCGCCGACGCTGTCGGCAACCGCACCCCGGTCTCCGCTGAGGAGCCAGGTTTCGAGCCCGAGTTCGTGGAATCGGCGGATGGCGGCCACGGCATCCGGCCGGACCTGGTCGGCCAAGGTGATGAGCCCAACGGCTGTGCCGTCAATGGCCACCCACGCTGCCGATTCGCCCCGTTGCTCGGCGTGCGCCGAGGCGGATGCGAGTGCAGTCGTCTCGATTCCGCCCGCGCGCAACCACCCCTCGGAGCCGACCCGCACCGCTCGTCCGTCGACCCGGGCGTGGACTCCGCCTCCCGGTTCGGAACCGAAGTCGGTCACCGTCCATTGAGGCGAAACCCCCGCCGAGCCGGCCCGCCGGACGATGGCCGCAGCAAGCGGATGTTCGCTCAGCGCTTCGACGGCGGCCGCAACCTGGAGGACCTCGTTCTCGTCTCCCCGCTGGCTCACCACCTGGACGACTTCCGGACGCCCACGGGTCAGGGTTCCGGTCTTGTCCAGAACGACGACATCGACGTGCTCAGCGAGCTCGAGAGCCGCCCCGTCGCGGATGAGAATCCCGG
>JAHFBB010000062.1 GCA_023250255.1 Chloroflexota bacterium
CCGGGCTGGTAGCCAGTCGACGACGAGGAGCGGACCGACGTGGAGGGGGATGCCCAGCTCCTCGCGGGTCTCGCGGCCGGCGGCCGCAGCGGGCGACTCATCGGCTTCAACTGCGCCGCCCGGGATCTCCCAGGTTGGCTTGTAGGTTGGACGCACCACGAGGATGCGGCCCTCCTCGTCTCGGCAGACAAGGCCGGCCGCGATTCGCTTGGTGGCGAGCGAGGCGTAGAACGCGGCAGTCGCCTAGGCGCTCTGATCCATGGGGACATTTTGACCAGCGGCAGGCGCAGGCTGCAATGTGACCCACACGCCCAGGTCTCGGCTTGCGGAGCCTTCGCCTGCAGCACGCAATTCGCACACGCGTCCACGTCGACGTCCTCGCCGACACGATCCACGCTCTCCCTCGACATCGCACACCATCAACGGTCTCTTCGCGGATGCCCGACGTGCGCTCGGCTAGGATCCTCTGATGGCATCGATCACGTGGTCACAGGCCCTCGCCTGGCGCCAGCGCCGGCAGCTGCTCGACCCGATCGGGACTGAACCGGTCGAGGATGTCGTCCGGCGCTTGGGCGCCGTCCAGGCGCAGCAGGGTTCCGCCGCGGAGCTTTCCATTCGCCTGAGGCGCGCACGGTCCCATTCCGGCGAGGTCGCCGAGGCGCGCGCCGACGGCCGACTGATCATGACGTTCGCGTTCCGCGGCGCCACCCACCTGATGACGCCGGAGGACGGTGGGATCTACCTCGCGCTGCGCATGGCCAACCGCCAGTGGGAGCTCCGGGACTGGCAGACGTATTACAAGCTCGCGCCGTCCGACTGGCCGGCGCTCCGCGAAGTGGTGCGAGCGGCGCTCGCCGACGGCCCGCTGACCGTCAAGGAGCTCGTCGCCGCGATCGCGGCGAGTCCGAAGTTCGGCCATCTCGGCCCGATCCTCGCCGTGAACCCAAAGGGCGTGATGAAAGTGCTGGGGTGGCACGGCGAGATGAGCTTCGGGCCGTTTCGAGGCAAGCAGGCGACGTTCCAGCGGTTGGATGGCAACCCGCGCTGGGCCGGCATCCCCGACCTCGACGAGGCCGGCATGCGCGCCGTCGAGGCCTACTTCCGGACCTATGGACCCGCGACGTCCGGCCGCCTCCAGTACTGGCTGGGCAACGGGCTCAGTGCGGGAAAGAAGCGAATCGAGGGGTGGATCGCCGACTTCGGCGACCGCCTCGCCGAGATCGACGTCGACGGTGAGTCTGCCCTCGTGCTCCGAGACGACCTCGACGACCTGGCTGGGGCGCAGCGAAGCACCACCGTCCGGCTGCTCCCTGCCTACGACCAGTGGGTGTTCGGGCCGGGAACCGCCGATGACCACATCGTGCCGGCCGCCCACCGGACGCTTGTCACCCGAGGGGCGAACCTCGTCCTCGTCGGCGGCGTCGTGTCCGGGGCGTGGTCGCTCGACGGTGACGAGGTCGCCATCGACTGGTTCAGAGAGTCGGGATCGCCGCCCGGAGATCGCCTGGCCGAGGAAATTGGCCGGCTGGCGACAATCCTCGATCGGCCGCTTCGGATGACGATCCGCAGCAGCTGAGGGACGAGCTCGGCGCCGCTGTGCGCGAACGCACCGACAGAACGGGCGGCTGGCCGGCACGGCATCTGGTGATAGCGACCGTGAATACCACAGATGGCACGCGTGCCGCGTGGAACCGGTCGGACGATGTGCCCATCGCGCCAGCCGTCGCGGCGAGCACGAGTTTGGTACCGCATACCGGATTCGAACCGGTGATCTCCGCCTTGAGAGGGCGGTGTCCTGGGCCTCTAGACGAATGCGGCGCGGCGTCCCGTGGGGCCGGCCGGAGTATAGCAACGAGCCTGCGAAACGCTGAAATCCGCTAGCGAGAGGCTGCCCCAGCGCGGGTGGCCGCCATGGTCGGCCGTCGCTCCTCGAGCCAGCCCATGACGCTGCCGGCGACCTGCGGCCAACTGTCGGAGCCCATGACCAGGCCGAAGTGCGAAGCCCCCGGGAAGTACTCGTAGGTTGCGTTGAGCATGTCCGCCGTGCGGCGCGCCTCGGACGGGTGAATGACATCGTCCAGGCCCGCTCCGATCACCAGCGTCGGGGCGGTGATCCGGTGGGTGTCGATGCTCACCCCAATCATCCGCTCGCGTCGGGCACTCCCCGATTCCCGCGCACCGGCCAGGAGCTCCTGCATCTTCGACAGTTCCTCATCGGTCATGTCGGGCATCCATTCACGAAGCCGATCCATGGGCGCCGTCCAGCCCCACCACTCCGCGTCGTACACCGGCGGCACGGCGCGCAGTTCGTGCTCATCGGGGCGCCTGGGGAGTGCATCCGCTGGAGGCGAGGGCGCCAGCAGGACCAGTCCGAGCACCGGATTGGCCTGGGCATACAGCAGTCCGGTCAGCGCCCCGATGCCCCAGCCAATGATCACCGGTGCCCGGCCGATGTGGCGGACCGCCACACCGATATCGGACGCGTAGTCCGCCATCCGGGTTGACGCCAGGTCAGCCAGGTCCGAGGTGAAATGGCCGCGCAGGTTGAGGGCATGCGCCTCCCAGCCGCGCTCCGCGAAGTAGGTCGCAAAGTTCGACCACAGCCACGAGCCGGTAAGGGCACCGTGGACGAGCAGCAGCGGGGGCTTCCGGCTGCGGCGTTCGGGCTGGTGGGTTTCGACGTGGATGCCTTCGGGCTCGATGAACATCTCGTCGCGCTTGATGGCCTGGACCACGATCTGTGTCAGTCCTCCGCAAGGGGGTGGAAGGCGAGCCCGGTCAGGAGCTTCGGGTAGAAGTAAGTTGATTTCTGGGGCATCAACTCGCCGCGACGGGCAACGGCAGCGAGTTGGGCGAGTTCGGTGGGGCGGACCAGCAGGGCAGCCGAGGCCTCGCCGCGGGAAACCCGGGCCAGCGCTTCGGCTTCGCTGCGAGTGTAGAGGAGGGTCTCGCCGGCCGCCACTTCCGCCTCGCGGATGCCCAGCCAGTCCCCCAGTACCACGGCGTGGAGAATGGCCAGATCCAACCCCGCCACGGCTGACGACACCGCTTCTCGCCGCATTCGGTCTCCGACCGCCGCCACGTCACCAACCAGCAGCCAGCCCTCTCCCCCGGGCAGGACAACCCCGAACACGGGCTCATCGGTTGCGCGCAGCTCGGCCAGCCGTGCGCCGAGTTGTGCAGGTGGAAACGGGAGGGCCGCGAACAGCGGATTGGATGCGGTCAGCGCCGAGCGCAACCGCTCCCGGTCAATCCCGACCAGCAGCCGATGGGTGGGTCGCACGTCCATTGGTTCCACGGTCGCGTTGACCAGGACCGCCATGATCCAGTCCGCGGCCAGGCTTCCAGCCGGCGCGTCGGTCAGGCGGGGATCGGACCGGACCTCTGCCTGATAGGCCAGCGCGGTTTCATACCGATGGTGTCCATCGGCGACGACCAGGCTGTGCCGCGAGAGCATGGAAGCAAGTCGATCATTCCGGCCGAGGGCGGTCAGGGAATGGATCAGTCCGTCATCGTCGCGAGCCCGCCACTCGTCGGCTCCGGCGGGCGCCATGAGCAGATCCGATCGGCTCTTCGAGTCGAAATAGACCATCAGAATCGGGCTCAGCTGGGTGTGGGTCGAGCGCAACAGCGACAGCCGATCCGCCTTCGGACCAGGTAGCGTTCGTTCATGGGGACGGACCGATACACCCCAGGGTTCGAGCCGCACTCGAGCCAGGAGACCGCTCACCGCAAATTCGCTCGCGTCGCGCGCGGCGGCGTACCGATAGCCGAACAGCTGGTCGTGGTCGGGACGGACCAGGGTGCCATCCTCTCGCCAGGCGTCCAGCAGACGTGCGGCAGACCGATGCTGGTTTGTGGCCTCGCCGAGTTCGACCCGCACCGCGTTGCGCGGACTTCGCGCGGCAAGTTCGCGCTGGAGTGCCGGGCTGATGACGTCGTACGGCGGGCAGGCCAGATCGCTCAGGTCGCCAATCCGGCCGCCGGCCGCCGGCTCATCGGTCAGACGAATCCGGTCTGACGCCACGGTCGATCCGAAGCGCGCGAGGTTGTACTGGAGGGGCCGCAGCCCACGAATGTCCGCCATCGGCCGCGAGTGTACGGCGCACACGGCCAACCCTAGATTTCGATCTCCTCGAACGTTCCGGCGCCAGTGGTGCTGATCTCGCCTGGTGGCCGACGGCGCGGCGCGCGTATCCACCAGATCACACCGCCCACCGCTGTCAGCACGGCAACGATCGGAATCCAGGGCAGCCGACGGTAGTCGACCGGGTTGAGGATGCTGAACACGACCTGGGACGTCTGGCCAAGCGGATCTGTGGCCACCAGCCGGATTTCGGTCGGCAGGAAGGCAAGCGGCAGTTCGGCAACGAACACGCCGTTGGTCGCGACCTGCACTGGCGCCCCGTTCATGGTCACCTGGGCCAACGGTGTCGTGGCCCCGCGAATCACGCCCGAACTGAACACGCCCTGTGGAGCTCGAACATCCAGGTCGGGCGGACCCGCGATAGGCTGCACCTGCCAGATCCCCTGGTAGGCATGACCGGCCGGGGTGATGACCACGATGCGCACCTGGTATGGCGAGCGCTGGGATCCGCCGACTTTGGTTATCGGGATCGAGACGGGGGTCGGATGGGCTGGACGCGAGCCCGCTGGGAGCGGAACATCGATGAGCGTCCCTCCCGAGAAGCCAACTTTCGAGATCACCCGTGAGCCACCCGGAACCACGATCTCTGCCACGGGTTGGGCATCGGCCTTGATGAACAGGACGCCGTCCTCGCCAGCGGCCGCGCCGAGGAAGGTGGGGGTGAGCGGCTCCTCATGCGGCGTCAGCAGCGAGTTGGTGGCCACGATTCGCGTTTCCAGCCTGCCGCGCCCGCTCTGGGTCTGGGTCTGAACCACCGCCCAGGCATTGTCCGGACCTGCCGTGCCGATGGGCCACAGGCCGGCCATCAGCGAGATCTGCGTGAGACGGACATCCAGCCCAGGTCCGGCGGGTTCGACGATCTGACCGGCATACAGGAACGCACCGTCAGGTCCGACGCCGGGCACCGTCGGCCCAAGGTACGGGTTGGCCTGGTCCAAGCCTCGGGTGACTTCGACCCGATCCGGGCGCGGGATGGATGGATAACTGATCTTGTCGAGGAGGATGACGTCGAGGCCGTAGCCGTAGTCGGTTGCCTGTGGCGCGAGCAGGACGCGGGTGGAATCGTCCGTACCAATGACGCCGATCAGGTCGGCGCTGGCCGACCAGCGTGCGACCGGCTCCATCGGGCGGTCCCTCGGCCACCGATAGAGGCTGATTCCTGTGCCGGGTTCGCCGCTCGCCACGATCTGCCCGACGTCGGCGTCGACGACGCGAGCGGTCCAGATGCCTTCAATGTTCCCCGTTTCCAGATTCGCCGCCCCGGACCGGAGAGATAGGCGATGGAGTCGGATAGGGCCACCGGTCTCGACCACCAGCACGTCGTCGCCGGCCACCCCATCGGTCTCGCCGGCGCCAGTCGGATAGAGGGAACTGGTCTGTGTCAGCGCATCGATGCCCATGCGCTGGAGGTCTGTCCCGTCCCAGCGGTACAGACTGAGCTGGGCGTTTTGGATCGTGCCATCGGTGATGGATTCGGTGGCGACCAGTTCATCGGTCCCGTCCGCGTCGAGGTCCGCGACCGTCAGCGAATCAAAGGGCCGACCGGTGGTATCCAGCAGCCGGAGACCGTGCAGGTCATCCGACCATTCCACCGTCCACAGGGTCAGGCAGCAGTTATAGGTGTAGTCGGGGTTGTAGCCGCTGACGGCCACGATCAGCCGCTTCGCGCCATGGATTCGCATCTCCACGATCTGGATGTTGTCGCTCAACTGGGCCGCTGTGAATTCGCCGCGCAAACCCGGGGTGCTGCGTTCGTCGACGCTGACCTCCCGTTGGAGCGGCGTGCTGAACAACGGGGTCGGTGTCCCATCCTGGCCAATACTCATGGCCGTGACCTGGGCAAGTCCCGGATCATTCGTCCGCGACTCGAGACGAATGAGTTCGCGGATACCGTCGCCATCCAGGTCGAATACGGATGTCTGGAACGAATTTAGGCGCAGGAGTCGGGTCCCGGGCTCATCGGTCACCGGACGCCCGATGACCATCGGCTCGCCGCCCGCGCTCACGGGTGCCTGCTGCAGGATGGTCGCCG
>JAHFBB010000063.1 GCA_023250255.1 Chloroflexota bacterium
TGTAGTCGGCCGCCTCGCGGCGACCTCGGGGGCTGCTGGGCATGGTGCGTTATCTCCTGGTGCTCAAAACGGGATGTCGTCGAGGTCGACGGTCGGCGATGCGACATCCGCATCGGGCGCACCGCGCGGCCGAGTCACGGGCGTTTCGCCGCTGCCGGATTCGTTGAAGCTGGTGAAGCCGCTTTCTTCGTCGCGACCACGCCGCTCAAGGTTCACCACTCGAGCCGACGACAGTTCCAGGCTCGTCCTGGTCTGACCGTCCTTGCCCTCGTATTCGCGCGCCCGGAGCGTGCCCTCGGCGAACACCTTGTTGCCCTTGCGCAATTGCTCGGCAACCCGCTCTGCGGCTTGCTCCCAGACCGAAACCCGAACCCAGAGAGTTTCCTCGACCCATTCGCCATCGGCTCCCTTGCGGCTGTTATTGACCGCAACACGAAGCTCGGTGACGGCCTTTCCGCCGGGTGTGTAGCGCAACTCGGGGTCCGCTCCCAGGTTGCCGATGATCATCAGTCGATTGAGGCTCATGTCTTGCTGCTCCTCGCTACCGCTCAGGCCTCCACGGCCAGGGCCGCGGAATCCTCATCATCGTCGAAGGCGGCGCCAACGATCTCATCGTCCACCGCGTCGACTGCGCCGCCGAGTTCGGTGATCTCGTCCGGTGGGGCCAGATCGGCCTCGGCCGTTCCGGCACGGACTTCGAGGACGGTCACCAGGTGGCGGAGCAGTTCCTCGCTGATCAGCAGGCCTCGCTCGATCTCGCGAATGGCTGCCGGTTCGATGTCGAAATGGAGCAGGTAGTAGCTCGCGTCGCGGTAGTGCTTGATGGGATAGGCCATCCGGCGCTTACCCCATGGCGAGATCTTGGTCAGGGTGCCGCCACCGTTCACCACGGCGCGGGTTACGCGCTCGACAGCCGATTGGAGTTCAGCGTCTTCCAGGTCGGGCCGGAGCAGGAGCATGAGTTCGTATCGGCGCACAGCCGGTCGTTCTCCCTTCTATGGGGGTGCGGTGCTCACGAGTGGTGGCACAGCAGAAAGGGTTAAGAGGCCCCGAGGGCCGCCGGCAGTATAGGTTCCAGGGCACCCCCTCGCAACGCGCATGGAGTGCGTCTATCCTGTGCGCCCTCAAATTGGAGGGCGAACCGATCGCCGCGAACCCCATCCTCCTCTGCGTTCCCGGCCCGGAGCTGCGGCTCCAGGTCGAAGAGTCGTTGGCCGCCTTGGGTTATGCCCCTCGGTCCACCAGCTCCGCCGCCGAGGCAACCGACGTTCTGCGCGATCACCGGTGGGACCTGTTGGTGCTCGACGGAGCGGCGGTTGGCAGCTCCATCGGCGTCCTCCGCGCCGCAAGCCGTGGGACGGTTCCCATCCTGGTCATTGCCCCGGCCGGCGATGTCGAAGCGCGCATCGCCTTCCTCGAGGCCGGTGCTGACGACGTCCTGGGCACCGGGTTTACCCGCCGGGAGCTCGAGGCTCGCGTGCAGGCGCTGCTCATTCGGTCAGGGAGATCCTCCACCGAAGATGCCGCGGCCGCACGCTCCGGCCAGATGGTCGCGGTCTTCTCGCCAAAGGGTGGGGCCGGCACGACCACGGTCGCGACCAACCTGGCACTGCTGCTGGCCACCCGTCCCAGCGCGACCCGCCCGTCCGGCTCCCGAGTCCTGATCGTCGACCTTGATCTCCAATTCGGCCAGGTCGCCACCCATCTCAACCTGACTCCCCGCTTTGACCTGGCTGACTTGATCGCCGATGAGCAGGCGCTCGACGACCCGGATGCGACGGCGCCCTATGTCACGGTCCACGGTTCTGGCCTGGCCGTGCTTGCGGGTCCGACGCACCCCGAAGCGGGCAGCCGCCTGACCATTGCCGATCTCGAAAAGGCCCTTGCGGCCTTTCGTGGGTCCTACGACTACCTCATTCTCGACTGCGGTAGCCGCATTGACCCGCTGATCAACTGGGCTCTCGAGCAGTCGGCCACCCACGTGCTGGTGGTAGCACCGGAACTGCCGGCGCTGCGAGCCATGCGCGAGTTCCTGTCCTATATCGATGAGACTCATCCGTTCCGTGGGCGACGCCTGTTCGTGGTGAACAACATCCAGGCGAAGCGGATGCTGAGCAATCGGGATATCGAAAGCATCTTGCTGGCTCGGATCGCCGCAGAAATTCCGTTCGAAGGCGGCGAGATGGTGCAGGCCGTGAATCGCGGGGTGCCGCTGGTTCTAGCCAAGCCCGGCTCCCCGGCCGGGGCTGCCTTCGAAAAGGTCGCCAAGGTCGTTGCCGGCGGTGCGCCGGGTCGGGCATCCGCACCACCCGATGCGGAGGGGAGCCGCGGCATTCTCGGATTCGGGCGTCGCTGAGATGGTGCCGGAGGAGGGATTCGAACCCCCACGCCTTGTGAGCCGCCGGGTTTAAGCCGGCTGCGTCTGCCATTCCGCCACTCCGGCGGGAGCGCTCCCTATTGTGACCGGCGGCCAGAGTGCGCGCTTGATGCGGTCGAGCCCCGGTGGGGGCCGCGGGGGTCCGACGTCTCGGGCCCCCGCGCTTCCCTATCGCACCTCGCGGTACATCACATTCCTACTTTTCCGGATGCGCCGGGAGAGGACTGTCCCCGTCCGGCGCGATGATCGCCACACAGGAAAAGAGACTCGGTGGGTTGCCATCGCCGTTGAACGGGACGAACTCCACCATGACCGTGGCCTTGTTGACAGTGACCTCACTTCCGGGATCCGCAAACAGCTCGATCGAGTGCGCACCGGGGCAGGCAAGATATCCGCCCGAAGGACTGCACTCGACCTCGTCAACATTGATTGTGCCTTCGAATTGAGCGTCGACGTAGAAGTCGGTTCCGGGTACCAGGTTGTTGTCGACCTGGAGATCACAGTAGCCGTAACTGTCCCCCGAGACCGTCGTATTGAAGATCGCGGCATGTCCCCAGATCAGGAACCAGCCACGGACCGGCGCGGTGATGGATGCAAACAACGACCCCGAGCCGCCGGGGGTTCCGACAAGGGTCTGGGTTGAGTTGTAGGCCACCCGGTTCAGCGACTGGGCGTCATAGCGGTCGACCGTGGTCGCGTTGGCCACCGGGGTCTTGTCGGCCGCCAGGGCGCCGAGGCGATTCATGAAGGCCGCCATCTGCTCGCGGGTGACATAGGCGCTCGGGCAATAGTTGCCCCCGCCGCAGCCCGAGGTGACCCCCGCGGCGACCAGGGCCGAGACATCGGCGTGGAAGATGTTCGAGTCGGGCACGTCGGGGAAGTTGTGAGACGCCAGGACCCCGATGGGGAAGGCGACCACCACGGCCACCACGGCCGAAATCAGGGCGATCCGAAGCGTCGATCGATTGGGGTGCGACATGCAATACCCTCCACCGAGCATGCGTGGGCACCGTGAGGGGGCCCAGTTTGGCGCCGCTCGGCCAATTCCCGGCCATCCTCGCACCACGCCATCCCATCGTCTAGTGTGTGCGGCCCGGACCGCGCGAGGCCCCCGATCGCCGGTCGGCCGTCGGCCAACAGGCCGGGAGTGGATTGGATTGGTTTGGAGGCGACGACGGGACTCGAACCCGTGTACGCGGTTTTGCAGACCGCTCCCTGGCCACTCGGGCACGTCGCCACGCCTAGATCGCGCTGGCTGCCCCGCGAGGATTCGAACCTCGGTTCACGGATCCAAAGTCCGCTGTCCTGCCAGTTAGACGACGGGGCAGTGGCCCCGTGAGGCTACCAGAGGGCGCAGGGCAAAGAAATGGAGCGGAAGACGGGACTCGAACCCGCGACCCTCACCTTGGCAAGGTGATGCTCTACCAACTGAGCCACTTCCGCCCGTAGCGCGCATGGTAGCGGGCTTGGTGCCGAGGGTCAGATTCGAACTGACGACACCCGCCTCTTCAGGGCGGTGCTCTACCAACTGAGCTACCTCGGCCCGCGTCGAGGGCCGAGGTACACCGCCCATCGGTCCGCGCAAAAAAGGGCGCCCGGTGAGGATACCGAGCGCCCTTGACGCGGGTCAACTGAGCCCTACTCGTCAACCCCTTCGAGCGGGCCGGCACCAGCCGGTCGGGTGATCGCCGGCGCCGTTCGCTCCGAGATCCCGCCGTCCACGCCTTCAAGGAATCCGCGGTCCGCGGGACGCCCGGTGACCGCATCAATCGAGGAAGCTGCTGCTCCGGCAGCCGCCGCGGCCGCACCGGCCGGGATGATCAGATCCTCGCCCTCGAGCAGGCCGCGTCCTGCGGGTCGCTCGTAGGTCGGGACCTGCCAGATGCCGCTGTCCGCGGGTGCGCCCGCCTGGCCGCTGATCACCAGCGCCCCGGCCGAACCCATCGCGACCGAAGCCGCCAGGGCTCCCGCCAGGATGAGGTTGCGACGGAACCTCGCCGCATCGTCGGCGGTCGGGAAGCGAACGCTGATCGCGTGACCGGTGGTGTCGTTGTCATCCAGTCGGAGCGTGAGCGCCACCGACGGGTCCAGGGCGTGCCCCTCGACGTCGGAGTCCGCGTCGCCCCGGTAGCCGAGGATGATGGGCAGCGGCTCGCCGGCTCGGCGCTCGAGCATCTCGCGAAGCCTGCGCGCGTCATCGGTCGTGCCAAACTCGATCGTCCCGCTCGGTCCCCCGTCGAACGAGAATAGTGTGCTCCCCGCCTGCATCCCGGTCATGGTTCCGTCCTCCTCAAATTTGATGATTCCCCGCGCCGCCACCTTGGCGGATGGCCTTGCCGATGGTCGAGCATGCCGCCGACAGCCCAACTGTCGTGCATCAGACAGTCGACGGGGATTCGGCCGTCGCACCGGCCATGCTTTCCAACAGCCGGATCCGCTCGCCAATGGGCGGATGGGTGTCGTACATCGATGAGGCGCGTTCCTCGAAGGTCTTGACCGGGTTCACCACGAACAGGTGCTGGGTACCGTGGTTGGCAGCTTCCAGGACCTCCGGATCGTCGGCGATCTTGCGCAACGCGTGGGCCAGGCCCATTGGATTACGGGTCAGTTCGACCCCGCTGACATCGGCCAGCGATTCCCGTCGACGGCTCGCCGCCAGCAGGACGAGCCGGGCAACCAGCGGTGCGATCAGCGACAGCAGGATGGCCACCAGCCAGACCACCAGCAGGATCAACGCTGCCCCGCCCTTTCCGCTGTCACTGTCGCGCTTGCCTCCCCCGCCCCAGCGGGCGATATGCAGGAACCAGTCGGCGATGATCGCAATCGCCCCAACCATGACCCCGATGAGCAGCATGAAGCGGGTGTCGAGGTTTCGGATGTGGCTCATCTCGTGACCGATGACCCCCTGAAGTTCTTCTCGGTCGAGCTTGGTCAGCAGGCCGCTGGTCACGGCCAGCGACGCATGTTGCGGATCCCGTCCGGTGGCGAATGCATTCGGGGCGGTGTCCTGGATCACATACAGCCGCGGAAGGGGCGCGCCGCTGGCCAGGCGCATCTCCTCGACGACGTTCACCAGTTGCTCGTAGCCCTCGGGTGGCTTGGCCGGATCGATGAGGTGGGCGTCGCTCGCGCCAAGGATCATCCCTGATCCCCCGAAGTAGGCGAAGACGCCCACCAGGGCGGTGATGATCAGCGCCAGCGGAATGCCTCCCCAGCCCAGACCGAGGGCGTAGCCGGTGACGCCGGCGAGGGCGGCCAGCAGTCCGCCCACGGCTATGGCCAGCAGCCAGCTCGCCCGCCGGTTGGCCGATATCTGGGCGTAGAACGTCGGCGCGGGGGTGGTCACCGGACTGGAAACGCCGGGTCGACCGTCAAGTGCGGAGGTTCACCTCGGGCACGACGGCATCGGCCTCTTCGATCTGGAAGTACTCGCGCTCCTTCATCCCAAACAACCCGGCCAGCAGGACATTGGGGAACGTCTGGACGGCGGTATTCATGTCTCGGACGGTGCTGTTGTAGTGCTGACGCGAGAACCCGATCTGGTTCTCGGTGGTGGTCAGTTCCTCCTGGAGTTGGAGGACGTTCTGGTTGGCCTTCAGGTCGGGGTAGTTCTCGACCAGGGCGAACAGCTGGCGCAGGGCGCCGGTCAGGAAGTTCTCGGCCGCTCCCGACTGGGCGGCTCCCTGGCTGGAGGCACTGACCGCCGCGCTGCGCGCCTCGATGACCTTGGTCAGGGTTGCCTGCTCGAAGTCCATGTAGCCCTTGACCGCGTTCACCAGGTTCGGGATG
>JAHFBB010000233.1 GCA_023250255.1 Chloroflexota bacterium
CCGATCGAGCCGGCCAGGCCGATCGAGCCGGCCACGACGGCCGAACCGGCCACGCCGGCCGCCTCGGCAACGCCAGACGTGCCGGCCACGCCAGCCACGCCACCACCACCCCCCGGTGACGTTGCCGAACCAGCGCAGCCAGCGGCTCGGCTGGGGATGAGCGTTGGCATGCGCGGCGGCCTCATCCTGGCGGGCGCCGTGGCTGTGGCCGCGATTGCCATTGGCGTGGCTGCTCGGGGCGGCGACCTGACAGACCCCAACGAGATCATCGTCCAGGGACTTCAGGCTTCTCGCGAGTCCCAGTCGGGGCACATCACCATCACCCTCGACGGCAACCTCAGCGAGCCGTCATCCGGCATGGATGTGAGCCTGGACGGAGCGGTCATCGAGGGCGACTTCGACGCCACCCAGGCCGCCGCGCAGATGACCTTCTCGCTGCCGAGCCTCCTTGGTCTGAACGGGGAGATCCGGGTGATCGGTGACGACCTCTATCTGCAGTCAAGCCTGACCGGACCGATGTGGATCCATCAGTCGATTTCCGAATCGGATCTGCCCGTTCCCGAGCCAACCGCCTCGGCTGATCCCGAGTCCCAGATTCGCGAATTCCTCGCCACCGAGGGCGTCACCGCCGAGAAGTTGGCGGACGAATCGTGTGGTCAGCGCACCTGCTACCACGTCCGCCTGACCATTGACCCCGAGGCGCTGGCCGGCCTGGATCCGTCGATAGCGGACACCCTTCCGACCGACACCCTGACCGGACCAATCGTCATCGACCTGCTGTTCGACAAGAACCAGTTGTGGCTCGCGGGAGTATCGACCACCCTGGAACTGGGCGATTCGAGCCTGACAGTGGCCGTCACGCTCACCGATCTGGATGGCCCGCTCAACGTGACCGCGCCGCCGGCTGACGAAATCCAGGAAGGCTTCGAACTCCCCTGAGGCAGGCCGTGGCGGCGATCCTGCTCGTCGGCCTGGCGGCGTGTACGCCGAGTACGCCCCAGCCTTCGTCCCTGCCCGACCCATCTAAGCAAGCGGCGGCTGCGGATTGTCCCGCCATCAATCTCCGCTCGCCGGCGGGCGTCCAGGTCGGACTGACCGGGACGTGGCGGTCAAATGACACGGGCCTGTATTACCTCAACAAGGACCGTGCGTGCCTGTCATGGCTCGGCCAGAGTCAGTACCTGGGCGAAGAGCCCGGGTGGGGTTGGACGCAGGTATTCATCGGCTCGGTGCATCCCGATTTCACGATCAGCGGCACCTGGAATGACGTGCCATATCGCCATGCGGACAATCTCGGCCGGGGTGAGATCACGCTGCGGATCGAGTTCGACGATTCGGGTCCAGTGGAACAGATCTATCTGGAGGCCATTGGTGGCACCGGTGGATTCGGTGGATTCCGGTGGGTCTTGGAAAACTCCCTGCCACCTCCGCAGGAGATCATCGGTACCTTTGAGGCATCTACCGACGCAAACTGCGCGTGGATCGAGACGGCGCAGGGCCAGCGCTACGAGATGGGCGGTCCGGGTACAGGCCCGATGTATCTCCGCCCGACACCGCTGAGTTTGCAGGACTACGTGGGCAATATCCTGTATGCCCCCGGAGACCCGATTCGCGCGTTCGGCTCGGTGGCGCCGCTGCTGGGTAGCGGCTGCGTCGAGAGTTACGTCTTCGCCAGCGAGTACACGACTCCGTAGCTGGCTAAACGTGGTGGAGATGAGGGGACTCGAACCCCTGACCCCTGCATGCCATGCAGGTGCTCTCCCGCCTGAGCTACAACCCCACGAATCGGTGTCGAATGTCTCGGCGGCTTCAAGTGGGTCC
The DNA here is from genome assembly GCA_023250255.1 of Chloroflexota bacterium. Classification (GTDB taxonomy): domain Bacteria; phylum Chloroflexota; class Limnocylindria; order QHBO01; family QHBO01; genus JAHFBB01. Next base: position 1,822 of record JAHFBB010000233.1, read on the forward strand.
TCGAGGCATCGATGCCCGATTCGAGCGAGATCATCGGGACCTTCGGCGGTGACGAGGCCGGCTGCGAGTGGGTTGAGTCCAACGGGACCCGCTACGAGTTTTTCGGTCCGGGGACGTATGAGTTGTTCTTCCGGACGACGCCGGTCAGCCTCCAGGACTACACCGGCCAGGTTCTCGTCCGGGTGGGTGATCCCATTCGCGTGGTGGGCCAGGTGGCTGGGGTCCCGGGAAGCGGCTGCCAGCCGAATTTCATCTTGGCCACGGAGGTATCTGCTCCCTAGCGAGGCTGGTCATTCACCAGTCGTCCGCGCAATACTGCTGGTAACGGGCGGCATCCTTTCCACGCCCCACTCGGAGGACGCCACGTGAGACGCAAGGCCATTGCCGCTTTTCAGGCGGGCGTCGTGCTGGCCGTGTCGACCATGATGGTCACGCCAGTAGCCGCCAATCACGCCACGGGCGCTCTCCTCCCCGACCTGGGCATGGCCCCCCTCACCGATTTCCGGGTGGAGCGTCATGC
>JAHFBB010000064.1 GCA_023250255.1 Chloroflexota bacterium
TCGAGCAGATTCGTCCAGACCTGGTTCAGCTCCAGCCCCCAGCCCTCGATCTCGGGCAGGTCGGGTCCGTAGTCGCGGGTGACCTCGATGCCCCGTAACTTGTGGGAGAGGATCAGCAGCGTATCGTCGAGCCCCTTGCAGACGTCGAAACGCTGGATGGGAGCCTGGTCGAGGAAGGCGTAGCCTTTGACGGCTCCGACGATGGCTGCGATCCGCTCCGCTGCCATGCGGACTTCGCTCAGCAGTTCGTCGCCGGCGGCCACGCTGGCCAGCCACGCGACCGCCGGGCCGATGTCATCGGGTCCGAACCCTTCGACGGCCCGCTCCAGATCGCTGGCCGTCCACCCCGAACCCACGAGTTGTGCCGCCGCCTGATCGGGATCGTCGTCTTCGGACAGACCCCGCTCGCGGAGGAGCGAGGCAATCTCATCCGCTCGGTCGGAACGGGTCAGTGCATCGAGATATCCGGTCGGCGCCGGGGGGCGCGCGGCAACCAGGTGTGCGATCCGCGGGTCCGCGGCGACGATCCCCGCGGCGGCGGCCGTCCGGGCGTCGATGGCCTCGTCCAGGGCGACCACCGAGCGGCGAATGGCGGCTGCGGGGTTGTTCAATTCGTGCGCCAGGCCGGCGGCCATGGTGCCCAGACCGGCGAGCTTCTCGCGCTGGCGAAGCGCTTCCTCCATCCCGCGCAGCCGGCCGATGATCGTGCGGATCAGGGCGAGCACCGGTTCCGCGCCGGCAGACAGCAGGTCGCCCACGGCATCGGTCGGAATGCGGAGGACGCGGACGGGGGTCAGGGCACGGACGCTGGCGCTCCTTCGTCCGCGAGACAGGGCTGCCAATTCGCCCTGGATAGCTCCGGGGCCAACCCGGGTGAGGAACATCTCCGCCCGGCCTGATGTCGTGACCACCTCGAGATCCCCCTCGAGGACGACGAACATGTCGTGGGCTTCCTCGCCCTCGGTGATCAGCAGCTCACCAGGCGCCAGGGACATGGGGATGACCTGGCTGGCGAGTCGCTCGAGGTATTCGTCGGCCAGTTCCGCGAACAGCGGAGCGGCTCGCAATTGCTCGGCAATCTCGCTGGCCATGGCGCGTCGGCTAGAGGGTGGCGAGGTACTGGTGTACGAACTGGATGGACATGGCTCCCTCACCGACCGCGCTGGCAATGCGCTTGACCGAGCGCGCCCGCACGTCGCCGGCGGCGAACACTCCGGGCAGGCTCGACTCGAGCAGGAATGGGTCCCGATCGAGGCTCCATCCAGCTGCCGCGCGGTCCAGGATGGCCCCGGTGGCCACGAATCCACCCTCGTCGCGGGAGACCAGTTCGCCCAGCCACTCAGTCCGTGGCTGCTGACCGATGAATACGAACAGCGCCGACAACGGAAGATCCCGACTGACCGGCTCGCCGCCCTCCGGCTTGGTGACCAGCGTGGCTGCTGCCAGGTGGCCCTCTCCGGCCAACTCGGTGAGCGCCGCCTGGTAGTGGACGACGATGTTCGGCGTGGCGCTGATCTGGTCGATCAGGTACTGGCTCATGGCCGACAGTTCCGGCGTCCGAACGATGAGGTGCACCTGCGAAGCGAATTTCGCCAGGTGGACCGCTGCCTGACCGGCCGAGTTGCCGCCACCGACCACGCCCACCTCCAGGTCGCGGTACAGGATCGCCTCGGTCACCGCTGCTCCGTAGTAGACGCCTGCCCCCGCGAGTTCGGTGGCTCCGGGAATCTCGAGTTGGCGGTAGGACACGCCGCTTGCGACGATCACCGCCTGGCAGCTGATCTCCGTGCCGTCATCGAGGGTGACCACCCGATAGGGGTCGTTGATCTTCAGGCCGGTGACGTCGCGCGGAGACAGGATCTCGGCGCCCAGGCGCCGAGCCTGGGCGAGCGCCCGCCGCGCGAGATCGCCCCCCGACAGACCCGAGGGAAACCCGAGGTAGTTCTCGATCCGACTGGTGGTCCCCGCCTGACCGCCCGGCGCCTCGCGCTCGATGAGCACCGTCTTCAGCCCCTCCGATGCGCCATACACCGCGGCCGCCAACCCCGAAGGTCCCCCGCCAATGATCACCACGTCGTAGAACGGCAGAGCGGCCTTCGTCTGGAGCCCGACACGCTCCGCAATCTCCCGGTTCGACGGGTCGCGCAGGACCGTGCCATCGGCCAGCAGCACGGTCGGCTCGCCCGCGCTGAGCGCGGCATCGGTCACTCCGGCACCCAGAGCCAGGCGGCGACCCTCCTCGTCGTCCGCAGGGTCGAGCCATTGGTAGGGAACCTGGTTGCGGGTGAGGTAGTCCCGGATGTCGTGGCCGCGCGGCGACCAGCGACCGGCGATCAGCCGGAGACCCTCGAACGGTGGCCGGAAGCCGGCCGTCCAATCGGCGAGCAAGTCGTCGACCACCGGGTACAGCTTGTCTTCGGGGGGATCCCACGGCTTGAGCAGGTATTGATCCAGGCGGATCTCGTTGATGGCGCGAATGGCAACATCGGTATCGGCATAGGCGGTCAGCAGGACCCGCTTCGCATCGGGCTGGAGATCCACCGCCTCGGACAGGAATTCAATCCCGGTCATGCCCGGCATCCGCTGATCCACCAGGAACAGGGCCACCGCCTCGCCTCGGAGCGTCAATTGGCGAACGGCCTCGAGCGCTTCCTGGCCGGAATTTGCAGCCAGCACCCGGTAGTCCTTCGCGTACCGGACCCGGAGGTCTCGTTCCACCGCACGCAGGACGGGGAGATCGTCATCGACCGCGACCAGGGTGGGACGGGATGCCATGAGGGCAGTCTAGACCGACCGATGGACCGCTAGCATGCGCGACCGATGGACGTCGTGATCATTGGTGGAGCGGTCATGGGCAGCTCCGCCGCCTATTTCCTGACGCGCGATCCGGCGTTCGATGGGACCGTCACGGTTGTCGAGCGCGACCCCACCTATCGGACGGCCTCAACCACCCTGTCGGCGGCATCGGTCCGCCAGCAATTCTCGACTCCGACCAACATTGCCATCAGCCAGTTCGCGGTCGAAGTGCTCCGTCATCCGACCGAATGGTTCGGGATGCTCGCCGAGACCCCGGAATTCGACTTCGTCGAGGGCGGCTACCTGTTCCTGGCGACCGCCGCCGGTGAGCCGATCCTGCGCGCGAACCACGCCCTCCAGCGCGAGATGGGGGTGCCCGTTGCGCTCCTGGACCCCGATCAGCTCCACGTGCGCTTCCCGTGGATGAGGACCGATGACCTCGCGGGCGGCTCCCTCGGGCTCGAGGGTGAAGGCTGGTTCGACGCTCACGCCTTGATGCAGGCCTTCCGCGCCGCAGCCCGTGCCCAGGGGGCGGAGTACCGCTCTGGCGAGGTGACCGCCATCGACCGCGCTGGATCGCGCGTCAGCGGGGTCGAACTGGCCGATGGCAGCCGGATTCCGGCCGACGTCGTGATCAACGCCGCCGGCCCTCGAGGTGGTGCGGTGGCGGCACTGGCCGGACTGGATCTGCCGGTGGTCGGCCGCAAGCGCTTCGTATATTCGTTCGCCTGTCGGACCGATGTCCAGGCGTCGCCCCTGGTTATCGATACCTCTGGTGTCTACTTTCGGCCAGACGCCCCGAACTACATCTGCGGCTACTCGCCGAAGGAAGGCGAGACCGATCCGGACACGCTCGACCTGGCCGTGGAAATGGCGCCGTTCGAGGACCGGATCTGGCCGACCATTGCCCACCGGGTCCCGGCCTTTGAATCGATCCGGTTGCTGCGTGCCTGGGCCGGTCACTACGAGGTCAACACCCTCGATCACAACGCGGTCATCGGCCCGCACACCGACGTCACCAACTTCCTGTTTGCGAACGGGTTCTCCGGCCACGGACTCCAGCAAGCGCCGGCCGTCGGCCGGGGCCTGGCGGAGCTCATCGTCGGTGGGGCGTATCGGTCCATTGACCTGTCGCCGCTCGGTTACGGGCGGGTGGCGCGCAACGAGCCATTGCGCGAATTGAACGTCGTCTAGGGCTGATCGCTGGATCGGGTCATCTCGCTGGCGATCCGATCCAGCAGCCAGCGAGCCGTGCGCCGGGCGACCATTCGGAACAGGACCCGGTCGGCGGCGGCGCCAACGGTTCCGAGCGGGGGCGCGTACCAACCGTCGAGGCTCAGTTCGCCGGCGGACCAGCGCAGGGTACCGGCGAACACGGGGAACAGAGGGGCCATGCTCGAGGCTCGCCACGAGATCTCCACCTCGAGTGCGCGATGGGGGGCGCGTGCCTCATGCAGCGGCCCGACGTCGACGAACGCCGCCTTGCGCAAGGCGACCTGGGCGCCGCCCGAACCCACGGTCATCTCGAGATCCAGCGCGTAGCGGGTCGCCCCGCCGGGGAGATCGGGCTGGTCGTGGAGCGGGTCGGCCAGCCATCGATTCCGGCCATCGCCCAGGACCGCCCGCACCCGTGACCGATGTGCCGGCGCCCGCGTCGCCGCCCGCAGTCGGGTAGCGCCCGCTGGATCGCTGCTGGTCTCCGAGCGGAGTCCGCTGGCCACGGCGTCCTAGGGGACGACCACGAACGCGGTCACCATGCCGAACATCCCTTCGTCACGTTCGACGTGGGTGAGGATGTGGCAATGGAATGCCCACGTCCCGAGTTCCGAGGCGTGGACCAGGACGTCATACCGCTCTCCCGGTCCCACCAACACCGTGTCCGCCCGGTACGGCTGTTCGAGCAGATAGCCGTCCTTGGCAATGACCGTCTGGGTCAGGCCGTGGAGATGCATCGGGTGGATCTGGAGCCCCTCGTTCATGTACCGAATGCGAACGAGCTGATCGAGATGAGCGACGATCGGGGCGGTGGCTGGGAAGCCCTTGCCGTTGATCGTGTAGCCCAGGGGTCCGTCGTTCATGATCATCACCACGTCCTGGTCCACGGCCGGATCGGCCGGGTCGGCCACCACGAACGAGCCCAGCAGACCCAACGGCACCTGCCGCTGAGCCATGAAGTGGCTGTGGTACATGTTCGAACCGCTGTTCCGGACGGTGAACTCGTAGGTGAACGAGTCGCCGGGCAGAACGGCATCCTGGGTGATGGCGTTCACCCCATCCATCTCGATGGGCACGATCAGCCCGTGAAAGTGGATGGTGGTCGGAGCCGGCAGTTCGTTGTGGAGGACGATCCGCACCCGGTCTCCAATGTTCACCCTGATCTCTGGACCGGGGACCATTTCGTTGTACGCCCACGCTTCGACCATCTCGCCGGGCGAAACCTCCCATTGAATGACCGATGCGGTCAGCTCAAAGACCTTCGTCCCGTCGGCCAGCACGGTCGGCGCGAGCAACTGACCACCGGTGCCGGCAGTCTGGGCCGGAAACTGAGCGGTGACCGCCGCGTCAACGGCCACCATTTCTTCAGGGGTCATGGCCATGGGCGAGCCGGATGGGACGGGGTCGCCGCCGATGACCACACTGCCGGTCATGCCCGCATCGGCGTGCCCGGGTACCGAGCACAAGAACGTGAGCCCTCCCTCCGGAATCCGGACCTCGCCACTGGCCGTGCTGTTGGCTGCCACGGGGATTACCGTGCCGTCGGCGAAGGTGATGTCATGGGCAATGCCATCGTGGTTGGTCAGCTCAACGGTGTACCGCCCTGGCTCCGGCACGGAGACGGTGGAGGGTTCGAACGCGAGGTTCATGGTCATCACCGAGATCGTGCCAATCGGTCCTGCCGAAGCAGAGGCCGATGCCGACGGCGATGCGCTGGCCGGCTCGCCCAGCTTCGGGGTGAACCCCAACACCACCGCTGCGAACAGCATGGTGGCCAGGAACAGGGAGCCCATGCCGGTGAAGGCCAGGAAATAGGTCAGGGTGCGGCTCATGACTCTCCTCGTAAGGTCAAACGGCCGGCACGGACCGGCACAGGTCGTTTGTAGCGGTTGACTCTGGCGGAACGGATGGGCCGAACGGCCCCAAAACCTGCGGGCCAGCAGTCACCCAATCGGTCAAAGCGCGACAATGGGCCGGCATGTGCGGACGCTTCGCCCAGCCCCGATCGAGCGAGGACCTAGCCCGCCTGTTCGCCGCTCGGCCCGCCAGCGACCTGCCCGGCGAGCGCTACAACGTGGCGCCCACCGATGAGGTTGCGGCAGTCCTCGAGCGCCACGACGAACGCATCCTCGACACCTTCCGC
>JAHFBB010000234.1 GCA_023250255.1 Chloroflexota bacterium
TGGGCGAAGAGGCCCGCGAACCGCGGCGGACCATTCCCAAGGCGGTCATCTGGTCGACGATTGGTGTCGGCGTGTTCTACGTCCTGTGCTACTACGCCGCGACGGTGTACTTCGGGCCGGACCGGATGGGCGAGTTCTACGGCTACAACGGCGGCGATCCGTGGGGCGGCATGGCGACCGAAGTGCTCGGCACGCTGGGTGGCCTGCTGGTCGTATTCGCGATCATCAACTCGACATTGACCAACGCGAACTCGGGCGCGACCGCGGCAACCCGCTCGATCTTCTCCATGTCGCGCGGCGGCCTGTTGCCGAAGTTCTTCGGGGCGGTGCACCCGACCCACAAGACGCCGGTCAACGCGGTCCACGCCCAGGTGATCCTGGCCATCGTGGTGGCCGTCGGCGGCGGCCTGTATCTGGCCAACGATCCGTTCGAGGGACTGGGACCGATCAACATCTACGTGTTCATCGGGACCATGCTCGGACTGCTGTTCGCCGGGATGTACATGGCCGTCAACCTGGCGGTCATCGGTTTCTACTGGCGCGAGCGGCGTGACGAGTTCAACTGGTTCAAGCACCTGATCGTCCCTCTGCTCGGGGTGCTGGCCATGATCCCCGCACTCATGTCGGTCATTGGGGGCCTGACCATCCCGATCCTGGACGTGAAACTGCCGCCGTACACCAACGTCCTGCAGTACACCGCGCCGATTGTCGGCGTCTGGATGGTCATCGGGATCCTCCTGTACGTCTGGCTGCGGATGCGCAATCCAGATGCGTTGAAGCGGATGGGCGATATCTACGGCGGCGAAGGACCGACCGAATAGGGCCTAGCCGAAGATCGCCAGCGGGCAGTAGGCCGTCACGATCCAGTTCGGGACGTCCACGATCTCGCTGATTTTCAGATCGCAGGCGATGCTGCACAGGAGGTAGGCGTCTACGGCCGCCAGGCCGTGGACGCGTCCCAGGTAGTCGATCATCCGCCGAACCGCGTCACGGGCGGCCTCCATCAGGTCAGCCCCAATGCCATCGGTCGCGTACCACGGACCGGTGTTCGTTGAGGTCGCCAGCGGGCCTGCCGTCTGGAACTCCGGTCCTGTCAAGTGGAGATCCTTGCGCACGGTGAGCCGTACCTCGACGCGCATGGGTGTCTCGATGGCCGTCCCGCACACCTCGCCGTCGCCCTGGGCGGCATGGCCATCGCCCAACGAGAAGAGGGCACCCGGCGCGAACACCGGCAGGAACAGGGTCGTTCCCGCGGTCAGGTGGCGGGTATCCATGTTCCCGCCGAACACATCCGGCGGGATGGTGGAATGCGGCCCCGGCTTCGGCGGCGCGACCCCGAGGACGCCGCAGAACGGGGCGAGCGGAACACGCACGCCGGGCAGGAATTCAGCTCGCGGTCCGTCGAGACGAGTGATCCGCAGAGCGGGATCCGGGAATTCGTCGGCCAGCAAGCCGAACCCGGGAATGGCCGCCGTCCAGCCCCAGTTCCCCGGTTGGAAGTCGAGGAGATCGACCTGGAGGGTGTCGCCCGGCTCGGCACCGGCAATGGCAATCGGTCCATGCACCTGGTCCACCCGCTCGAAATCGAGGTTGGCCAGGTCGGCGACGTTCGAGTCGGCGGTGATCTGGCCGCACGAGGCATCCAGGGCGTCGACCTCGATGACCTCACCGCTGGCCACCATGACAACCGGAGGGGTCGCACGATCCCAGGCGAGAGCGTACTGGTCACGACCGATGTGAACGCTCATGTACCGATGGTAGCGCCGCGCAAAATCAGTGTCGAAGACCCCTCACCGATGATCAGCTCGTCGCCGTCCCATTGCCAGAAATGGCGCCCGGTCAGCACGCCCAGGAACTGCTGCTCCTGGTCCATCAATTCCTGGGGCCCGGCCATCATGGTGGTAATGGCCATTCCGAACTCGATGGTGTCGTCGTCCAAGGTGACCGCGGCCCGGTAGCGGTTGATGCTCGCCTTGCCGGCGACGGCGCCGTCATCGAGGAAGGTCATGTCCGGACGGCCCGCCTCGAGGGTCGGGTCACCGCCGATGGACAGCACCTCCCAGGAGGAACCGACGAGGTTCTCGCCGGTCATGGCGGGCTGAGCGTGAGGACGGTCACCGTCTCCGCCGCCACCGCCTTCGTACTGAAGGGCCACGGAATCGTCTGCCCGATGGCCCACAGCGGTGCCTGGTCGTCGTAGTGCTGCTGGAAGGCGTGACCGCTGTTGCCGGTCAGGCTGATGTAGCGGCTGCCGTCCTCCAGGTTTGCCAGGTCGATGGCCATGCGCATCGACGGCACCCAGTTCACCTCGTAGCCAACGGAGGC
>JAHFBB010000235.1 GCA_023250255.1 Chloroflexota bacterium
CGTGCTCATCGGCACCGGCGAGGCGGTCGGCGACCTGGCGCCGTTCGACCCGGGCGCCTACACCGCCTGGCTGCTCGGCTCGTGATACCGTCCCGCGGCTGATGTTCGAAACGCTCTCCCAACGCCTGCAGGCCATCGCCGTTCGACTACGCGGACAGGCCCGGATCAGCGAGGCCGACCTGGATTCCGCCCTGCGCGAGATTCGGATGGCCCTGCTGGAGGCCGATGTCGACCTGGCCGTCGTCCGCTCATTCATGGCAACGATCCGGGAACAGGCCATCAAGCTCGACCTGCTGTCCGGCCTGCGACCGGGCGACCAGGTCATCAAGCTGGTCCATGACCAGCTGGTCGAGATGCTCGGTGGTCAGCGGTACGACTTGGCCTTCAGTCAGCAGCCCGGCGTTCTCATGTTGGTGGGCCTGCAGGGCTCGGGCAAGACGACCAGCGCGGCCAAACTCGGACTCCGCCTGCGCCGCGATGGCAAGCGGGTGATGCTGGTGGCGGCCGATGTCTATCGCCCGGCGGCCATCGAACAACTCATCCACCTGGCGGACCAGATTGGCCTGGAGGTTCACAGTCGCCCGGCTGGGACGCCGCCGGTTGAAATCGCGACCTCGGGGCTGGTCGAGGCCCGATCACGATCCATGGACGTGGTGATCATCGACACGGCCGGCCGCCTGCACCTGGACGAGCCGATGATGGACGAGCTGGTCCGGATTGCAGGTGCCGTTCGCCCCGACCAAACCCTGCTGGTGGTCGATGCCATGACCGGTCAGCAGGCGGTCCCGGTCGCCAAGGCCTTCGCGGCTCACCTGCCGCTCAGTGCGCTGGTGCTGTCGAAGATGGATGGTGATGCGCGTGGCGGAGCAGCGCTCGGTATTCGGAGCGCGTCCGGCCTGCCGGTGGCGTACCTGGGCACCGGTGAGCGGCCGGACGGACTCGAAGCTCTCCATCCCGATCGACTCGCCCAGCGGATCCTCGGGATGGGGGATATCGTCAGTCTCGTCGAGCGTGCCCAGGATCAAATGGATACCGAGGCTGCCGAGCAATCAGCTCGGGCGATGCTCGAATCGCGGTTCTCGCTCGAGGACTTTCGAAGTCAGTTGACGGAGATCAAGAAACTTGGCCCCATCGGCCAGGTCATGCAAATGATCCCCGGTGCCGGCGGACTGGCGGGGGCCGCGCAGGCCGCGGTGGATGATGGGGAGTTGCGCCGCATCGAGGCGATCATCGATTCCATGACGCCAGCCGAGCGCCGCCAGCCATCGGTCATCGGCGGCAGCCGCCGGCGACGGATCGCAGCCGGCAGTGGCACGACCGTTGCCGACGTCAACCGGCTGTTGAAACAATTCGACCAGATGCAAAAGCTCATGCGCCAGTTTTCGAAGGGTCGGGGAGCGCTTCCGGTGGGCCTCGGTTCGCCGCCGGGCCGATGAGGCGTTATCCTTCGGCCTTCGAGCGGGGTCGTGCATCGGCCACCCGCCAATCAGGAGGAAGCTAGACCCACGTGGCAGTTCGCATTCGACTGGCACGCGTAGGCGCCACCAAACGGCCGTCCTATCGCGTCGTCGCCATCGACGGTCGTCGCTCGCGCGATGGCCGCGCCCTCGAGATCCTGGGCCACTATGATCCGTTGACCGATCCCGTCACGGTGACCATTGATCAGGCTCGGGTGGATGCCTGGCTGGCCAAGGGTGCTCAGCCTTCCGACACGGTCCGTCGCCTCCTGAAGATCACCTCAGCGCCCCCGGCGCCTGTCGCCAGCGAGAAGGCACCGAGCCGGCGCAAGAAGGCAGCGGCGGTGAGCGAATGAAGGCGTTCCTGGAATACGTGGCTCGGTCGCTGGTCGACAACCCCGACGCTGTCAGTGTTGACCTCGAGGAGGCCGGTGACGAGGTCATCCTGACCCTGTCGGTCACCGAGGCGGACATGGGAAGGGTTATCGGCCGGGACGGCCGAATCGCCAACGCCATTCGCAGCCTGCTTCGGGTGATGGGTACCCGCGACGGGCGCCATGTCGAACTCGAGATCGTCGCAGCCGACTGAACGGGTCGCCGTCGCCCGGGTCAGTGGGGTACACGGCCTGCGGGGCGGCCTGCGTCTCGAACTGCTGACCGACTGGCCCGAGGACATCCAGGTCGGCGCCGAACTGTTCGTGGAGGGGGAGACAGCGCCGCGGCTCGTGCAATCCATGGCGACTGGCGGACGCGTTCCGCTCACGACTCTCGAGGGGATCGACTCCCGCGAGGCAGCCGAGAAGCTCATCGGTAAGTACCTCGACGTTCCTACCCGCGAATTGCCTGCCGGCGAGTACTGGTGGCA
>JAHFBB010000236.1 GCA_023250255.1 Chloroflexota bacterium
GACCAGGATCAGCAGCCGGGTGGGAATGGGTTTGCGGCTGAACGAACCCTCCATGACTTTCTCGATGGCGGGTTCCGACAGACCCCGCTCGCGCAGCTTGGCGACCTCGGCCTCGCCGTCCTCGCCGAACATCCGGACGAACCCGCCGAGCGGGATCCAGTTCAGCGAGTAGCGGGTCCCGCGCCAGATGACCGAGGCCATCCGCGGTGGGAATCCGACACCGAATTCCTGGACGGTCACGCCGGACCGCTTGGCGGCCACGAAATGGCCAAGTTCATGCACCAGGACGAGGACGATAAGCACGACCAGGAATGCCAGGATTGGCGCAAGGGCGTCCATCAGGAGGTCATCCCCACCCAGGACGCGACCGCCGCACGAACTTCGCCATCCAGGCCGGCAATTTCAGCCAGTTCGGGCTCAGTGTCCTGTTCGAAGGCCTCGACCGCCCGGGCGATCAGGGCCGGCAGCTCGCTGAACCGCAACGAACCGGCAAGAAACGCCGCAACCGCGACCTCATCGGCCGCGTTGAGGATAGTGCCCCGATTGCCTCCCGCGGCTCCGGCGGACCGAGCGAGGTCATACGCGGGATACATCCCCACCTCCAGCGGCGTGAATTCCAGCGATCCCCAGTCAACCGGTCCCACCGATGGCTCCGCGGCCTCCGCCCGTTCGGGTGCCGATAAGGCGTAGCCGATCGGCAGCCGCATGTCCGGCATCCCGAGGGCGGCCTTGTAGGTGCCGTCCACGAATTCGACGAAGGAGTGGACGACGCTGGTGGGATGGATCACGGCCTCGATTCTAGGGGAGGGCAGGCCGTACAGCCACGAGGCCTCAATGGCCTCGAACGCCTTGTTGACCAGGGTTGCCGAATCGACGGTGATCTTGGGACCCATCTGCCAGGTCGGATGCGCCAGCGCCTCGGCCGGGCGAACGTCGCCCAGCGTCGCCCATTGGCGTCCGCGGAACGGTCCTCCGCTGGCGGTCAGGATCAGCCGGCGGACATCGGTCAGTCGCTCTCCGCGCAGGCATTGCCAGATGGCAGAGTGTTCCGAGTCGATCGGGCGCAATCGGTCGAGTGGGTCGGGGTCGCCGACCAGCATGCGGGCCACCAGGTGGCCGCCGACGACCAGGGTTTCCTTGTTGGCCAGTGCCACCCGTTTACCCGCGGACAGAGCCGCCAGGACGGCTGACAGTGCGGCCATTCCGGTGGTGGCAACCACGATCAGGTCGGCGGCCACCATGGTTGCCAGATCGGTCAGGCCACCCGCCGCCCAGCGCGCCGACTCGGCCGACGGTCCCCCGTCGGAGGTCCACAACCGCGCGGTCGGCCAGGCCGCTGCCTGGGAGGTGAAGATCGCATCCAGGTGACCGGCAGCCAGCCCAGTGACGACATAGCGATCCGGATGCGCCGCCACGACCTCGAGCGTCTGCCGGCCGATCGAGCCGGTCGAGCCCAGGATCACCAGGTTCATCATCCGGGGAGGATCATCGCTCCGGCGAGCAGCGCACAGGCCACGATCAGGGGAGCGCCGAACAAGAGCGAATCCACCCGATCGAGGAGTCCGCCGTGGCCCGGAAACAGGGCTCCGGAATCCTTGACGCCAGCTGCCCGCTTGATGAGCGATTCCATGAGATCGCCCGCCTGTCCCAGCAGACCGACGGCAGCGCCCAGCAGTATCCCCAGCCACGGCGCCAACTCAAGCCAGGCCGCACCGGCCAGCGCTCCAGCGATGGCCGCCGCTACCGCCCCTGCCGCCACCCCTTCGACGGTCTTGCCCGGGCTGACGCGGGGTGCCAGCTTCCGCCGGCCGAACGAGCGACCGCCCAGGTAGGCCGCGCTATCGAAACTCCATACCGCCGCGAACAGGAAGAACAGCCAGGCCGCTCCCGCGGAGATCGTCCATGGGCCGATGGCCGTCAGCGAGTTCCCATCGACCAGCGTCAAGTGACCGAGTACGGCAATCATCGGCAGCAACAGGCCGACGTACAGCGATCCGAACACCGAACTCCCCCACTCGACGATCGCCTGTCGGGGTTCGTCGGCACTCAGCGTTGCGAGGCCGAGTCCCATCAGCAGCCCGGCGACGACCGCCACCAGCACGCCCAGCCGCAACTCGGGGGCCACGGCTGACACCGGGGCGAGCGCCGCCAATAACGAGGCGGCCACGGCGGTCCCGCCCACGATCACCAGCCATCGACGACGTATCAGGCTCGCCGATAGCAGCAATGCACTGAGTTCGAGCAAGCCAACGAGCACGGCCGCAGCGATCATCAGGCTGAGCCATGGCTCGCCGATGACGGCGACCGCCA
>JAHFBB010000065.1 GCA_023250255.1 Chloroflexota bacterium
CAGGCGGGGCGAGCGCTGCTCGACCCGGTTGTCCAGAGTCTCCATCGCGCGGGCGTCAGCCCGGATGCCGTCACCGTCGCTGGCCTGGGCATCGTGGTCATTGGCGCCCTCCTCATCTGGCAGGGCTACCTCCTGACCGGGGCGCTGATCCTGGGCGGCGGTGCAGCTCTCGACGCGGTGGACGGCGGGCTGGCGCGGGCGCGCGGTGGCGGCACGAACTTCGGCGCCTTTCTGGACAGCACCCTCGATCGCACCGGCGAAGCCATCGGCTACCTCGCCATTGCCGCGTACTACCTGTCCCTGCCTGAGCCGTCCGGACCGGGAGTAATCCTGGCCGGGTTCGCGCTCAGCGGTTCGTTCCTGGTCAGCTACACCCGCGCCCGGGCCGAGTCGCTCGGCTTCGACGCATCGGTGGGGCTGGCGCCGCGAACCGAGCGGATCGTGCTCATCGTGGCCGGCCTGGCTCTCACCGGGCTCGGCCTGTCGCCCGCTCTCATCGTTTCGCTGGGGGTCATTGCCGCCTTGACGGCCCTGACCGTGGTCCAGCGCATCTGGCATGTCCGACGCCTGTCGATGGTGGCGGCGTCCACCCCCAGCAACAAGGAGTAACCCAGCGTGGCCAGCACCAACGGCAAGTCGGCCAACGGCCGGCACAAGACCGACCGCAAGATCCGGGTTGCCATTGTCGGCGTCGGCAACTGCGCCTCGAGCCTCGTCCAGGGGCGCTACTACTACGCCGACGCCAAGGAGGGGGACTTCATCCCCGGCCTGATGCACGTCAATCTCGGCGGCTACCACATGAACGACATCGAGTTCGTGGCCGCGTTCGACGTGGACAAGGAGAAGGTTGGCCGCGACCTGTCGGAGGCGATTTACGCCGGCCAGAACAACACCTATGTGTTCCAGCAGGTGCCCCACATCGGGGTGACCGTGGAGCGGGGCATGACCCTGGACGGGCTGGGCAAGTACCTGTCGCAGGTCATCGAGAAGGCGCCCGGCCCGACCGCCGACGTGGTTGGCATCCTCAAGCAGCGTGAGGTCGACGTCATGGTCTCGTACCTGCCAGTCGGCAGCGAGGCCGCCACCAAGTGGTACGTCGAGCAGGCGCTTCAGGCCGGCGTCGCCTTCGTGAACGCCATCCCGGTGTTCATCGGCCGCGAGCCGTACTGGCAGCGCCGATTTGCCGAGCGGGGCCTGCCGGTCATTGGTGATGACATCAAGTCCCAGGTCGGCGCGACCATCACGCACCGCGTGCTGACCCGCCTGTTCATGGATCGTGGCGTCCGGGTGGATCGGACCTATCAGTTGAACTTCGGCGGCAATACCGACTTCCTGAACATGCTCGAGCGCGAACGTCTCGAGTCGAAGAAGATCAGCAAGACAAATGCCGTCACCAGCATGCTCGACTACGACATGGGAGCCGATGAGGTCCACGTCGGACCCAGCGACTACGTGCCGTGGCTGAAGGACCGCAAGTGGTGCCACATCCGGATGGAGGGCACGACCTTTGGCGACGTCCCGCTCAATCTCGAGTTGAAGCTCGAGGTCTGGGACTCGCCGAACAGCGCCGGTGTGATTACCGATGCGATCCGCTGCGCGCGGATCGGTCTCGATCGCGGGCTGGCGGGGACCCTGGTGGCGCCCTCGTCGTACTTCATGAAGTCGCCCCCCATCCAGATCCACGACGACATCGCCCATCAGCGGGTCGAGGCGTTCATTCGCGGCGACGACAACGAGACCCTGAACGGAACCGAGAAGCCAACGGCCCGCAAGGTGAAGAAGCTGGCCGCTCCCCACGAGCGGACGACGGCCGCCTCCTGAGGCCTTGACCCCCCGCCCGGAACCCGCCGAGCGGACTCGCGAGCGATTCGCCTACTGGGCCTATCGAGCCGGTGAGGCCGTGGTGGGAGCGCTGCCGCGAGGGGTGGTCCTGGCGGCCGCCGCGGCAGCCGGCAATGCCGCCTACGACGTCGCGGGATCGAAAGCCGATCTCGTCCGGGAGAACATGGCCATCGCCCTGGGCGTGCCGCTGGACGACCCTCGGGTTCGTCGAGCCGCGCGAGCAGCGTTCCAGAACTACGGCCGGTACCTCGCCGAGGTGATGCGCCTGCCCGCCACCGATCCAGCGGTGGTCGAAGCCGAACGGGTCACGTTCGTCGGCTGGGAGGACCTGGCAGCCGCGCGGACGCAATCCAGCTCGGGCGTCATCTTCTGCACGGTCCACGTCGGTGCCATGGATGCCATCGCCCCCGCCTTGGCCCATCGGGGGGAACGGATGTGGGTCGTGGCCGACGACACGACCTACGGTCGGTTGTACGACCACCTGGCCGCCGTCCGCGAGCGACACCAGATCCATCTCATCGGTTGGCGCAACCTGCGGGCGATTTACCGGGTCCTGCGCGAGGGCGGCAACCTCGTCCTGTTCTGCGACGGAGCCTACCGGCCGGGCGACGTACCGGTCGAATTCCTCGGGCGGCCGACGACCCTGCCGGCCGGACCGGCGCTCCTGTCGGCGAAGACCGGTGCGGTCCTCTTGCCGATTCACGCTCGACGGGGAACCGACGGACGGCTCGTGGCCCGCGGCTTCCCGATCGTGCAGGCGCAGGGTACCGAGCCAGCGGAGGTCTATCGGGTCACCCAGGAAGTCGCCAACTCCCTGGGATCGGTGATTGCCGAGGACCCGGGCCAGTGGTACATGTTCCGAGCGGTGTGGCCGCGGACCGCGACCGAGCAGACGGAGGCGGCAACCGCCCTCGATCGAGCCCGGCGGGGAGAGGACTGGAGCGCGTGAGCCGACCACGGACGGTGTTCCTGTTGGCCGGCCTGCGGCTGGCCGATCTTCTGCTCGCGAATCTGCCAGCCCGAGCGGCCTACGCCCTGGCCGACCTCGGCGGGGCGTTGACCCACCGAATGGCCGGGGATCGGCGGAGCCTGGTCAGGACCAACCTCGACCGTGCGCTCCGTGCCGCCGGGCGGCCGTTGGGCGACCGAAAACTTGATCGGTTGGTGCGCCAGGCGTACATCGAGCGGGCGCGTTACTACCTCGAGATCATCCGCTCACCGGGGTATCGGCTGGATCGGGTGGACAGGATCGTGGCGTTCGACGACATCCACGGCCTGCGCGCCGCAATGGCGCGTGGCCCGCTGGTGCTCGTCGGCTCGCACTTCGGCAACGGTGAACCCGGCGCCATGCTGACTGCCTCCTGGGGAGTTCGCCCGGTGATCCCCGTCGAGGAGATCGAGCCGCCGGAGCTGTTCCGTTTCATCCTCGACCGCCGGATCGGCGGCCACGCCGAGGTGGTCCCGGTGACGCGGTCGCAGCGGATCATGATCCGCACTCTGCGGGCTGGTGGCCTGGTGGGCATCGTCGCCGACCGTGACCTTGTCGGGAACGGTCTGCCGGTAGACCTGTTCGGGCATCCGACCACGGTGCCCGGCGGGCCGGCGGCGCTGGCCCTGCTGACTGGTGCCGCGGTCTGGGTTGCCTGCTGCGTCCGACTCGGGCCGGACCGATTTCGTGCCTGGGCGACTCCCATCCCGTACGAACCCAGCGCCGACCGGGATGCCGATATCGCCGCCCTGACCCGCCGCATTACCGATCAGATCGCCTCGGATATCCTTCGCGCGCCCGCCCAATGGTGGGGCGCCTTTCAGCCCATCTGGCCAGACCTGTCCCCGATACCGGCATGAGCGCGCCGCGTGACGGCGGTGAGCGGGGGCGCGCCGATCTCCATCTCCACAGCCTGTATTCCGACGGCACCGAGACGGTCACCGCAATTCTTGACTGGATCGAGCACCACACGGTGCTCGACCTGGTGGCCATCACCGACCACGAACGAATCGACGGCGCGCTCCGCGCTCGGGAGATTCATGCGGCTGGCGATTACCACTTCGAACTCGTGGTCGGTGAGGAGATCACCACCCGCCGTGGGCACCTCCTCGGCCTGTTCCTGACCGAGCGGATCCCCGCCCTGCGCCCTGTCGAGGAGACCGCGGCGCGCATCCATGCCCAGGGCGGCCTGGCCATCGCCGCCCACCCGATGGCGCCCCTCACCCCGTCTCTGGGTCGGCGGAGCCTGATCAGCCTGCACACCGATCCGCGGCCGGAACATCGGCTCGATGCCATCGAGATCTTCAACCCAACCGAGGCCGGACGGACACGCCGGGTCGCGCTGCACGCGCTGAACGCCAACACCCTCGCCTTGCCGGGTGTCGGCAACTCGGATGCCCATGTCCTATGGGGAATCGGTACCGCCTGGACCTGGTTCGAGGGCATTTCCGCGGCGGACTACCGGGCATCGCTTGCCTCTGGATCGGTCACCGCCGCCGGGAAGGACTGGCCGCGCAGCCGCAATGCCGGGGTCTATGCCCGTCAGTTGGTGGCCAAAACCCGCCACCTGGGGCACACTCTGCGCCCCCGCGGAGAGTGGCGATGAGCGTGGCCGAATTGGCCAAGACCCCGCAAACCATGGCCAGCGACGGTGCGCTGAAGATCGGGATCGTGACGCCCTATGGCTATCCGCATCCGGGCGGTGTGAACGAACACGTCCGCCACACCCACGACGCGCTCCGCGAGTTGGGTCACGACGTCTGGATCCTGACCAGCAAGTACGGGCGTGAACGGGCAACCGAGGGCAACGTCGTCCGCCTGGGAACCGGCTGGTCGATTCCAGCCAATGGCAGCGTCGGCCGGGTGACTTTCGGACGCGGTCTGAACCGCCAGGCGCGGACGGTCCTGGCGGAGCACGAATTCGACATCCTTCACTTCCACGAGCCGTTCGTGCCGTTCCTGTCGCCGGCTCTGCTGGGAGCCAGTCGGACGGTCAATGTGGCCACCTTCCACGCCTTCGGCGGATTCAGCCCCTCGTACTGGCTCGGCCGCCACGCCACCCGCGGCCTGGTTCCCAAGATCCATGGCCGGATCGCGGTCAGCGGCGCCGCCCGCCATTTCATCGGCCGCTATTTCCCCGGCGACTACCGGATCATCCCCAACGGGGTGGACATCGACCGATTCGTCCGCGCCGAACCCATGGAAGAGTTGCGCGACGGAATTCTGAACATCCTGTTCGTTGGCCGGCTGGAAGAGCGAAAGGGTCTCATCCACCTGCTGCGGGCCTACCACCGGATCCGCAAACGCCGGGTGGATGCCCGCCTGCTGGTCATTGGCAGCGGACCCCGGATGCGCGAGTACCGCCGATTCGTGGCTACCCGTCGGATCCGCGACGTCGAATTCCTGGGCCGAGTGGACGATGACGCCAAGGCGCGCTATTTCGCCTCATCGGACATCTTCGTGGCGCCGGCCACGGGGCAGGAGAGTTTCGGTATCGTCCTGCTGGAAGCCATGGCCGCCGGGCTGCCGATCGTGGCTTCGGACATCCACGGCTACAAGAACGTCGTCCAGCGGAATCAGCAAGCACTCCTCGTCGAGCCGCGCAACCACCGCGCATTGGCCGCTGCCCTGTACGCCCTATCGCGCGACCCCGAATTGCGCCTGCGGATGGGCGAATCCGGGCGAGACAAGGCAACCGAATACGACTGGGTGCACGTCACCGCACGATTGGTCGAGTATTACCGCGAGGTCCGCGCAGCGGTCCTCGCCGGAGGGGGTCCTTCGGCCTAGGCCGCTTCAATAACCTTGCGGTAGACCATTGCCCGTTGGTGGACGGCAAATCCGGCGGCCTCGTAGACGCCCAGTGCCCCGGTCGGGTTGTCGGCATCGACCCCGAGCACCGCGGTCGTCATGCCACGGTCGCGCAGAGCGCGGAGACTCTCCGCCACCAGCGCCCGGGCCAGGCCGCGACCGCGCCACGGCCGGCGCACGCTCACTCCCGCCACCAGCCCGCGTGTGGCGCCGGTCTGCTCATTGAAGGCCCGCATGACCATGTTCGAGACGACCCCGGCCACCTCGTCCCCGTCCCACGCCACCCGCCACAGCTCCGGTTCGAAATCCGGCCCACCGTAGTAGCGCTGGAACGCCTCCTCGGTGTTGTCTTCGGCACCCCAGTGGTCGCGGAACGCTTCGATCTCCGACGCCCAGATCTGCCGATAGTCGTCTG
>JAHFBB010000237.1 GCA_023250255.1 Chloroflexota bacterium
GATGGTCCTCCGGTAGTGACCTGCCCTCCGCTACCAGATTCCTCGACTCGGGTGGGTGACGACGCGTACCATGGACGACCGGGTCTCCGGTGGCGTTGCCGCTGCGATCCCACCCACAACCTGAGGTAGGTATTTGATGAAGAACCCACCCGTCCTGATCTCCGTGCTCGGCTTCTTTGCGGTCATGGCTGGATTCGTCTGGATCGTGGCCGGACTCCGAGCGCTGGGGTTGGAATTTGGTTCAGTCATGGGTGATCTCCCCGCCTACGACAACGTGGGCTGGTGGGGGATCTTCGCCCTGATCGTCGGCATTGCCTGGGTGCTCGCCGGCCTTGCGCTCTGGTCGCTCCAGCCGTGGGCCTGGATGTTCGTGGCCATCGTGGCCATACTTGCCCTGGTCAACGCCTTCTTCCTGATGGTTGCCTACGCCGGATCTGGCGCCGGCCTCGCCCAAGCGCTCATGCCCGCCCTGATTCTGTGGTACCTCAATACCGCCGAGGTGAAGGCCGCCTTTGGCGTCGGAGCCGAACCCGCCGCCTGACAACGGCGTTCCACACAGGACAGATGCCCGCGGCTTCTGCCGCGGGCATCGTCGTCATCGCCCTTCGGCCGTCCGGAAATTTTCGGCCGGCTTGACTTGCTAGGCTGGACCGATGAAGACGGCCGCAATTGTGGTCCTCGGTCTGGCCGTGATGGCGGCCTTGGTGTACGCGGCGTTCATGTTCGGGGCATTCGTGCTCAACGAAGGCACGGGGCCCGATCCATCCATGCAGGGAACACCGCCTCCGCCAACATCGGTCCTCCTTCTCGCCTGATCGGACTACCGGTGGCCTCTGATTCGCGAGGTCTGATATGATCCCCCGCGCTGTCAGCGTCTCCGGGGGGCGACGCGCCCCCACCTCAGGAGACCAACGTGACCACTCGTGCTGTGTCGCTGCTGTCCGCTGCCGCCCTGCTGCTGGCCCTGGCGCCTGCGGCCCTGGCCGCAGGCCCGACCTACCTTCAGGGCTTCGAGACCGATACCGGGGGCTGGTTCGTGTACACGGATCACACCATCACCCGCCAGCCAGATGCCTATTCGAACGGTGGGGGGTACGCCGATGGGATCGCGTCCTCGGCTGGTACGCATCACGCCCGCCTCGGCCGGGGAACCTGTGGCATCGAACCTGCCGGGGGCGGCGACACGGTCTACTGCGAAGGTCCGTTCACCCGGTGGGGCGGCTACAACTCCGTCTGGCAGGGCGGCTACACCACCCAGGTCGATATCTACCTCGACGCGGACTACGCCCAGGAGAATCCTGACTCGTATGGCGGGAACATCGCCTGCCTGACGGCATCGAATTCCTCGACCGATCCGGACTGCCACGGCACCCGCTTTGACTTCTCGTCGGCAATCAACAGCAGCGCGGGTGTCCACCTCCAGGATTACGCGTTCAACGCTGGCACCGGGCCGGATGGGAACGGCAACGTTCCCTGCACTGGCTGGATCATCGCGGCGAGCACGAATGCGTTCCGCAGCGGGGCAAATCCGTACAACCCGGGGATGAACCCGACCTGCATTCCGGGTTCGGGCTGGTACACGTTCCGTCACACCTTCAAGGACGTGGGTGGTCTGCTGGTGGTGGACATGGACATCCTGCCCGCGGGCAGCAGCACCCCGGTCGCGACCTGGATCATCGAGCCGGGTCACCTCATTTCCAAACTCGGATGCAATCGCTACGGCTGGTTCGCCAACCAGGAGATCCTCGACCTGGCCATCGACAACGCCTCGATGACCGGCTGTGGCAATCTCCACGTCCGCAAGTTCTATGACGCCAACGCGAACGGGATTGACGACGACGGTCAGCCGATGACCGGCTGGGAGGTGAGCGTGGCCGGCGGAGTTGTCAATACCACTGGCGCGACCCCGCTTGATCTCACCGTCGACCCGGGCAGTTACACCGTCTCGGAATCGAACGCGAATCAGGCGAACTGGCTCCACACGACCCCGACATCGGTCCCGGTCAATCTCGCGACTGGTAATGACACCACGGTTTCCTTCGGCAACGTCTGCCTGGGTGCCGGCGGTGGAGCGGGTGCCGGCGGACGGACCATCGGCTTCTGGTCGAACAGCAACGGCCAGAAGTTGATGAATGACGGGGGATCGATGGTGCCCGAGCTGGCGATGCTGTCCGCCCTCAACCTGCGGAATGCGAACGGCAGCCACTTCAACCCGGCCACCTACAGCGCGCTGAAAACCTGGCTGCAGAAGGCAAGCTCGACGAACATGGCCTACATGCTGTCGGCCCAGCTGGCGGCAATGGC
>JAHFBB010000066.1 GCA_023250255.1 Chloroflexota bacterium
CGGTGGCGGCGTTGAGTGATGCCACCCGGCCGTCCATCGGGAAACCGACGACCAGGTCACAGCGCTTCCGGAGCGCGCCGCTGACGCCGGTCCCCTCTCCTCCGACGACCACGGCCAGCGGCCCGGTCAAATCGACATCCCAGGCGAGGACGGCCGCATCCTGATCGGCCGCGACCAGCCGCAGCCCGTCGGATTTCAGCGCAAGGACGGCCTCAGTCAGCACCGGCACCCGGGCCAGAAGCAGGTGCTCCGACGCTCCGGCCGATGCCTTGACCGCGGACGCCGACAGCGGTGCGGAAGCCCGCTCCGGAAATATCACGCCGTCCACACCGGCCGCTTCCGCCGCCCGCAGGAGGGTGCCGAAGTTGGCGGGATCCTGCAGATTCTCGAGGACCAGGACGAGTGGCGGCCGACCGGCACGCAGTGCCGCGGCAGACATCTCGGCCAGGTCGGCCCAGCGCCGCGGCTCGACCTCCAGCAGTAGTCCCTGGTGGCCGTCGAAACCGCCGAGTTGCGACAGCCGCTCGTGCGACCGGACCTGTTGCGGGATGTCGGCCGCCCGCGCCCGGGAAAGGATGTCCTGCAGTTCGGGGGTCGGCCGCAGGCCATCGGCCACCAGCAGCCGCACCGCCGTTCGTCCTGCCGCCAACGCCTCGGACACCGGCCGCCGACCCCCGATCCATTCGGTCATCGGGGATCCGCCGAACCAATGACCGCCACGGCCCAGACGGCGATCCCCTCGGATCCGCCAAAACCCAGCCCGTCGGATGTCGTGCCGCGGATCGAAACCGAGGCGGCGGCGATCCCCAACCGCGAGGCAATGGAAGCGGCCATTTCGTCGCGTACCGGGGCAACGGCCGGACGGGCGCCTACGACGACCACGTCGAGCCGGCGCGGCTCCAACTGGGCCAGGGCCAACTCGGCGACCACCGTGCGCAGCAATGCTCCGGAGTCCACGCCGGGCTCGGTAGCGTCCGGGGCGAAACGGGTTCCAACATCGCCGAGCCCGGCGGCTCCCAACAGCGCGTCCATCAGCGCGTGCAGGATCGCGTCGCCGTCGGAATGCCCGATGAGCCCTCGCGGTTCGTCGGGAAAGTCCAGGCCGCCCAGGCGAAGGGGAACGCCTTCCCCGAGCCGGTGCGCATCGAACCCGATCGCCACCCGCTCGTCGGGACCAACGGCCGGGATGGCAACCAGGGTCGCCCGTTCGGCCAGAGTTGCTCGGATTGGCCCGATGTCGCTGGGGTCCGTGACCTTGCGGTTTGCCGGATCGCCCGCGACGGTCGCGACATCGATCCCGATCAGCTCAAGGGCGGACGCCTCATCGGTCACCTCGATCCCGGTGGTTGCGGCTTCATCCAGCGCGTGCCGCAGGTCACCCAGCCGCGCGACCTGCGGGGTCTGCGCGGCCATGAGCTCGTCGCGCGGAATCGTTCGTACGATCCTTCCGCGCACGACCTCCTTGACCGTGTCCGCCAGGGGCACGACCGGGACGACCGCCCGGCCTGTCACCGCGGCCGTCAACAGGCGGTCGATCAGGTCGCGACTCAGCGCCGGTCGGGCCGCGTCGTGGACGAGAACGACTGCCTCGGACGCGGTTCTGGATGACGCCACGGATGCCAAGCCGGCGGCCACCGAATCGGACCGGCGGGCTCCGCCGCCGACCACGGTGACCGAGGCGGCCCTCGAAGGGAGCGCGGATCGAAATCGGTCGAGGTCATCGGCCTGGACGACCAGCACCAGGTCACGAGGATCGACCACTTCCAGCAGGGCGTCCAGTGACCAGCGCCACAGTGGACGGCCGAACATGTCCAGCCAGAGCTTGTCGAATCCCATCCGCGCGCTGGCTCCGGCAGCCACCAGCACGGCGCGCGGATGCGGAGATTCGGTCCCGATCACGACCCCGCGCGAGGCTGGGCGAAGATCATCCGGCCAGCCACCGTCTGCAGCACGCGGGTGACCGTCACCGGCAGCTCGCGGTCCATGTGTTGGCTTCCACCTTCGACCACGATCATGGTGCCGTCATCGAGGTAGCCAACGCCCTGGCCCACCTCCTTACCCGGCTGGATGATCCGGACGGTCATCTCCTCCCCGGGGTGAACGACAGCCTTCACGGCGTTCGCCAGTTCGTTGATGTTCAGCACGCGGATGCCCTGCAACTCCGCTACCCGGTTCAGGTTGAAGTCGTTGGTCAGTACCGCGGCACCGTAATCACGGGCGAAGGCGAGCAACTTGGCGTCGACCTCGTCCAGCTCCGGGTACGTCTCCTCGCTGATGGTGATAGGGGTCACCGCATCCTTTTGGAGGGCAGCCAGCATCTCGAGCCCCCGCCGACCGCGGTTCCGTCGCATGGGGTCGGGCGAATCGGCTATGCCCTGGAGTTCCTCGAGCACGAAGCGCGGGGCAACGAGCTCACCGAGGATGAATCCGGTTCGGGCGATGTCAACCACCCGCCCGTCGATGACCGCGCTCGTATCGAGGACGACCAGCTGACTCATCTTCCCCCGCCGAGCGGGCACCAGCCCCGACACCGCGCCGACAATCGTCTCGCGCTTGAACAGGAGCAGCCATGACATCCCCACTGCCAGGAGGAGCGCGGAGATGATCGGCAGGACTGTCCCCCACGGCGAATCGAGTTGCGACAACGGAATGCCAACGAGGACGCCCATGACGAGGCCGATGACGATCCCGATCACCCCCAGCGAAAAGGAACTCGCCTCGCTCTCGGCAAGGCGCCCAACCGCCCAGCGAGTTGGATAGACCGTTGCGTACGGAATGGCCAAGTAGCCGAACAGCATCGCGGCGACCACGATCGCGACCAGCACCGCTGGTCGATTGGCGGGATCGATCGAGAGGCCGAAGCGCTCGAGGATGATGAAGCCCAGAAAAAAGCCGACGAATGCGCCGATCAGCGCACCACCCAGCCGGATAAAAGCGGTCATGACGTGATGATTCCGTTTCTCGCAGGCCGGCCTCGCGGTTCGACCGCTGCGTACGTCGATGAATAACTGATAACGCCAGGGACCAATAAAGCCCCGTCCACCGCGGTGACGGGGCGCCACCCTATCACCGGTTCCCTCGGCCGACAATGGACCGCTGGGCCCGTTCAGCCCTCCGCCAGCGCCTCGAGCAGGGCTGATCGCAGATCGGTGACCGCAACAATCGCAGTCCCTCCGCCAGAGGCGGCCCGACGCTCGGCGGCCCCAATGAGTCGTCCGAATCCCAGTCGGGACGCTTCGGCCGCACGTCGATCGACGCGGGTGGCCGGCCGGACTCGACCCGCCAGCGAGACCTCGCCAACCAATGCGGTCCCTTCGCGGACCGGCCGTTCCCGGAGGCTCGATGCGAGCGCCGCCGCCAGGGCGAGGTCAGCGGCAGGCTCGTCCACTCGCAGGCCGCCGGCGACGTTCACGTAGACATCGTGGTTGGCGAGATTCACCCCGGCGTGGCGACCAAGGACCGCGATGAGCATCAGGATCCGGTTGACGTCCACCCCGGCCGTGGCCCGGCGAGGATGGCCGTAGGACACCGGGGCGACCAGAGCCTGGATCTCGACCGCCAGCGGGCGTGATCCCTCGATGGCAATCGTCACCGCGCTGCCCGCGGTCGGTGGCGACTCGGTCTCGAGGAAAAAGCGCGCGACGTCGGGGACTTCCGCCAGCCCGTCTCCGCGCATTTCGAGCACCCCGACCTCGTCCGTCGAGCCAAATCGATTCTTGGCGGCCCGTATGAGTCGGGTTGAGCCGAGACGTTCCCCTTCGACGTAGATCACCGCATCAACCAGGTGCTCCAGCGTTCGGGGCCCGGCGACCGTGCCGTCCTTGGTGACGTGCCCCACCAGGGCCACCGTCGCCTGACCGGCCTTGGCGACCTCGGCCAGGCGAGCCGCGACTTCCCGGACCTGGCCGAGGCTGCCCGCCGGACCGCTCAACTCGCTGCTCGAGAGGGTCTGGACGCTGTCGACCACCACCAAACCCGCACGGTCGAGTCCCGCCACGGCCCCGAGCGCCTCGTCGAGCTGGGTCGTGGCCAGCAGCTGGAGGCCGGCCACCACCGCCCCAACGCGCTCTGCCCGGCCACGAACCTGGGACGCGGATTCCTCGGCGGTGATGTAGATCGCCGGATGCCCGGCAGCAGCCACCCGGGCGGCCAGCTGAAGAAGGAGCGTGGACTTGCCAATTCCGGGGTCGCCGCCGAACAGCACGATGGATCCCGCCACCAGTCCCCCGCCAAGGACCCGGTCGACCTCGCCCAGGCCCGTTTCCAGGCGGGCGGCCTCGGCGGACGTCACCTTGCCGATATCGGTCAACACCGGCGCGGCCGCGGCCCTGGTCCGTCGCTGTGCGGCCACCGGCTTGACGACAACCGTCTCGACCATCGTGTTCCACGACTGGCAGGCGGGACATTGACCCGACCAGCGCGGCGACTCGGCGCCGCAGTTCTGACAGACGTGGACGGAGCGAGACGGCATGGCCGCCATCTTCGCATGGCCTGAGTTAGGCCCGTCTGACTGGCGGCTTAGCTGCTGCCGACCTTGACCGGGTGCTTCTTGGCCGTGGCCTTCTCGATGATCAATGAGCCATCCGGGCCTGCGTCGACCACGATCTTGTCGCCGGCCTCGTAGGCGGCCATGAGCATCTTCTCGGCCAGCGGGTCCTCGATCTGGCTCTGGATCTCACGGCGGAGCGGGCGAGCGCCGAAGGTCTGGTCGAAGCCCTTGGTGATGATCGAGTCCTTGGCGGCGTCGGTCACAACCAACTCCATCTGCTGGGCTGCCAGCTGACTCTTCACTCGACCGAGCAGCAGGTCCACGATCTCGCGGATCTCCTCACGGGTCAGCTGACGGAAGACCACCGTCGCGTCGATTCGATTCAGGAACTCGGGACGGAACACGTTCTTCAACTCGCCCAGGACCTTGTCCTTCATCCGGTCGTATTCGGCCATGACCTTGGCCTGTTCCCCACCTCCGGCGCGGAAGCCGATGGAGGCGTCACGTTGGAGGGCGGCCGCCCCAACGTTGCTGGTCATGACGATGATCGCGTTGCGGAAGTCCACCCGGCGGCCCTTGGCATCGGTCAGGTGGCCATCCTCCATGATCTGGAGAAGGATGTTGAACACTTCCGGATGGGCCTTCTCGATCTCGTCAAGCAGGATCACGCAGTAACTCTTGCGGCGAACGGCCTCGGTGAGCTGGCCGCCTTCGTCATAGCCGACATATCCCGGGGGCGCACCCACCAGTCGCGAGACGTTGTGGCGCTCCATGAACTCGCTCATGTCCAACTTGATCAGGGCGTCCTCCGAGCCGAACATGAACTCGGCGAGTGCCTTGGCCAGTTCGGTCTTGCCCACCCCGGTGGGACCCATGAATACGAACGAACCGATGGGCCGCTTCGGATCCTTCAGGCCGGCGCGCGCGCGTCTGACGGCACGACTGACGATCTCGATGGCTTCCTGCTGACCGATGACCCGCTTGTGAAGTGCGTCCTCCATCTTCAGCAGGCGTTCCGACTCCTCCTGGGAGATGCGGACGACCGGAATGCCGGTCCACATGCTGACGACTTCGGCAATCTCCTCATCGGTGACATCGGGGATGACCTTGGACGACTCCTCATGCCAGGCGGCGCGCAGTTCCTCGATGTGCTCCTTACCCTTCGCCTCCTCGTCACGCAGGCGGGCGGCTCCCTCGAAGTCCTGGCCGGCGACGGCCTCGTCCTTCTGGCGGGTGATGTCCTCGAGGGCGTGCTGTGCCTCGCGGATGGTCGGCGGAGCGGATGCCTGTCGCAGCCGAACCCGCGAACCAGCCTCGTCGATGAGGTCGATGGCCTTGTCCGGCAGGGCGCGGTCGGCGATATACCTGACGCTCAGGTCCACCGCCGCTCGAACCGCCTCATCGGTGATTCGGACGCGGTGGTGCTCCTCGTACTTGGACCGGATGCCAAACAGGATCTCCACGGCCTGGTCGAGGGTCGGCTCGTCCACCATCACCGGCTGGAACCGGCGTTCGAGTGCCGCGTCCTTCTCGATGTACTTGCGGAACTCGTCGAGG
>JAHFBB010000238.1 GCA_023250255.1 Chloroflexota bacterium
GCGTCATCCACGAATGCTTGGCGGGAATGCCGCCGTTCGCCGGGGCAGGCGTCCTGGGTGTGGCCCGCGCCCACCTCGAGCAGACGCCGCCCGACCTGGTCGAACTCCGTCCCAACCTGCCCCCGACCCTGCCGGCCGCGGTGCGCGTAGCACTCGAAAAGGACCCCGCCCGCCGCCCGCCGACGGCAACCGCCTTCGCCACCATGCTTCGGGTCGCCGCAGGCTAGCGGCGGTCACGCCCCGCGGATCCCGTCCAGCAGTGCGCGGACGTTGTCTCCCAGGGCATCCACCGCGTAGCCGCCCTCCTGGACGGCGACGACCGGTAATCCAAGAGTCGAAATGGCCGAGCCGATCTCAGCGTAGTCATCGGTCTGCAATGCCAGATCGGCAATGGGGTCCAGGTGGAACGTGTCAAACCCGGCGGAGACGACCAGCGGCCCGTCGGGCGCGAACTCGGCGACCAGCCGGAGGGCGTCGCCCAGGACGCCGAGATACCGCGTGCCATCGGTCCGCTCCGGCAGCGGGAAGTTGCGGTTGAGGCCCTCGCCGGCATCGAAACCGCGCTCGGTCTGGTAGCCGGTGTAGTACGGGTAGGCTCTCTCCGGATCCGCGTGGAGCGACAGGTACAGGACGTCTCCGCGGTCGTAGAACAATTGCTGGCTGCCGTTGCCATGGTGGTAATCGATGTCCAGGATCGCGACCCGCTGTGCGCCGTGGTCGATCAGCGCCTGGGCGGAAATGGCGGCGTTGTTGAAAAAGCAATACCCCCCGTACATCGCCCGGCCGGCGTGATGGCCCGGCGGTCGGCAGAGGGCATAGGCCAGAGGGGCACCGGCGCGAACCCGATCAACGGCGGTCAGCGCTGCATCCACCGCCACCCGTGCCGCCCGATACGTCCCGCCAACCAAGGGCGTGCAGGTGTCAAAGGCGTAGCTCCAGAGTCGGTGCGAACGGCCAGGGCGCGATGTCGGATGACCAGCGGCATATGCGCCGGTCAGGAAGGAGTCGGGCAGGAGCGGGCGGGAGCCATCGGTCATGCCCGTTGCAAGGGCATCCTGCCAGGCGTTGGCCAGCGTTTCGTTGAGGCCCGGGTCATGGAGCGCGAGGACGGGCTCGAGCCCGTGATCGTCTGGTTCGACGAACTCGTAGCCCGGGGCGTCGCGCAGCGCGTTCTCGATCGCCAGAGCCCGTGCCGGCGACTCGAAGCAGGGGACCGGGGCGCCGTTCAGGAATTCGATCAGCCCGTCGTGATCGAGGTGGGCGTCGGAACGGATGACCGGGACGGGCAGTTGCATGTGCGGAGTGTACGGGCGTCCGCCGGCCAGTCGGGCCTCCGGCGCTAGACTCCGTCACGCTGATGGGAAGCTTCGCGACCTACCGAAAGGTCTTTGCCAATCGAGCGCTCGCCCGGCTGATGATCGGCGAGTTCGTGTCCTCCATCGGCGATTGGCTGTACCTGGTCGCCTTGCTGGTGTATGTCTACCGCACGGGAGCCTCGCCACTCGTGCTGGGGGTGGTTGGCGCCGCACGGATTGTTCCCTACATCCTGCTGTCGGTACCGGCCGGCATTGCCGCGGACCGATTCGACCGTCGGCTGATACTCCTGGTGACCGATATCGCCCGGGGCGTGATCATGCTGGTTCTGGCCTACCTGGTGTGGGTCGAGGCACCGGTCGTGACCGTGGTGGCCATGAGCATCGTGGCGACCTGCTTCTCGGCGTTCTTCTCGCCGGCCATCGGCTCACTGATCCCCTCCCTGGTCGCCGACGAGCGCGAACTCGGGCCAGCCAACGCGACCTGGGCAAGCCTTGACAATCTGGCGTTCATCATCGGCCCGGCGGTTGCGGCGCTGTTGCTGTCGTTCGGTTCGCTGCCCATTGCGTTCATCCTCAACGCGGTGAGCTTCTCGGTCATCGCCGGAGTCCTGTGGCGCCTCCCGGTTCCCCCTCGGATTCGCGCCCAGACGAGTTCGTCGAGCGAGGCACCCCAGGGGGAGATCAAGACCGCTGTTCGTGGCGTGGCCCGACCGCTGAGCGGCCTGGCGATCATCAACCTGGTTGACGGATTCGTGTCGGGCGGACTGGCTGTCCTGACCGTGGTCATTGCGGTCGAGGTCCTTGGAACCGGGGAGGCGTCCACCGGCTGGTTGAATGCGGCCATTGGCCTCGGCGGCCTGCTGGGGGCGATCGTCGCCGGCCCGCTGACGGTACGCCGCAACCTCCTGCTGCCCATGCTGGCAGGCGGAATCACGCTCGGCGTGGGCCTCATCCTCATCGG
>JAHFBB010000067.1 GCA_023250255.1 Chloroflexota bacterium
TATCTGGCGACCAGGCCAACCGATCGGCGTAGGGCCGCGGCCCGGTGCAGCCGAGGTGATACGAGTCGCCGGTGGTGAGGGACGCGACCCGGATCTCATTCATCCCCGATTCGCCCAGGGCGCTCGCATAGGCGAGCCACCCGCCGTCGGGCGACAGCGCGGTCGTGAGCACTTCGCCCGAGGGAGCGTCCAGCGGCAGTTGATCGCCCGTGCGGGCGTTGACGAAGGTGAGGGTGTAGTCCGCCAGGCCTCCGCCGCCGACCAGGAGATACCCTATGTCACCCGGCGCCAGGAACGCCTCAATCGCTGGTTCGGTCGGGTTCGGGCTTGGCTGGTTGCTGGGCTGGGCGCTGCCCGACGGGCCGGCACTGGCACTCGGTTCCTGCGAGGCGCCAGGAAGCTCGACCGTCTGGCGAAAGACCGCGAACAGGACAATCGCGGCAGCCACGGTGGCCACGGCCGCTCCCACGCGCCGCAGCCGCGGACCGCCACCCGAACCGGAGGCGACGGCGGTCTGAATGCGTGCGCCGAGATTGGCGGGAGCCTCGGGTCGCGCTGCCAACGACAGCAATCGGCGCGCCTCCGTCTGAGCCGCCAGGGCTTCCTGGCAGCGTGGGCAACTGGCGAGATGAGCCTCGAGCCGGGCGCGTTCGGCGGCAGTCAGGTCGCCGCTCACGGCAGCGCTCACGAGCTCGTCAGGATGGCCGGATTTGCCTGCAGTCATCGGGTCAGGCCCTCCTCGGCCAGCATTCGGCGCATTTCAGCCCGCGCACGGCTCAACAGGGTTCGGACTGCCCCAGGGGAGAGCTCCATGACCGATGCAATCTCGGTCGCGGCCATGTCCTCGACGTCCGACAGAAGGAGGCATTGCCGCTGGGCTGGCTTCAATCGCAGGAGCGATCTTTGCAGCCGGTCGTCGAGGCGGCGGCCCATGGCTTGCGCCTCGGGTCCGAGAGCCGGATCGGGTTGGTCGTACAGCGCTGACCCGAAAGGATGGGTCCATCGACGGCGCCGAATCTCGTCGATGGCCGTCCGATTGGCGATCCGGAAGAGCCAGGTCCGGGCGGCACCCGGATCGGTCAGGCTACCGAGTTGGCGGTACGCCTTAATGAACGTGTCCTGCGCAATGTCGGCAGCTCGGTCGGGATCACCGACCAGCCGCACGAGGTAGCCATACACCGCATCGGCATGGGCCTGGAAGAACCGATCGAAGTCGATCTGCTCAGGGGTCACCGTTCGGGACAGGGATGCAAACCAGGCCGCCATTCGTTCAAGGGACGAGTGGGGAGGTTCATCTGTTACTGGGCGGATTCCTGAATGTGCTCGCGGAGGACTTCGGCAGCGAACTCGGGAGCGGCCGGGTTGACAGCCAGCGCGGTGGCGCCCTCCAGACCGGCACTGACCCGCAGGCGCGGGTGAAGCTCCCAATGCCAGTGGTAGGTCTGATCGAGCCGCTCGCCGGCCGGTGAGGTGTGCAGGAACAGGTTGTACGGCGGGTCGCCCAGGACCGCGAGGGCGCCCAGGGTGTGTTGCAGCGTCGCCCGAAGAGCGGTGATGACGTCGTCATCGGCGGCGGTGAAGTCGGCGGCGTGCTCACGGGGGACAATCCACAGTTCGAACGGGGAGCGGCTGGCCGCCGGCGCGAACACCACGAACCGGCCGTCAGCCAGGACCAGGCGGTCCCCGCGTTCCTCCTCGGCGGCCGACAGGGCGCACCACGCGCAGGACCGACGGTTGATCATGTGGCGTGCCGCACCGCCGATCTCCTCGGCGAGCCGATGGGGCACCTGCGGGATGGCATACAACTCGATATTCAGGTGCTGGGTCCGTGAACCGGCCTGGCGGCCATGGGTCTGGACGGCCTGGATGGAGAGCGGTCGATCGGGAGGCGCGGCCGCTTCGCCAAGGTCGCGCATCGCATCGCGGGCGGCGCGCAGGAGGCGCTCGGCCAGCTGGGGGCGCGCGTCGGCCATCCGCTCGTGGTGGTCACGCGGGCCAACCAGGATCTCCCACGAACCGCGAGCCTCGTCGCCATCGGGCAGGATCTCCAGTTGCGGCGGCCGCTCCTGCCCGGGCGCGACCGCTAGAAACGCATGGTCGCGGAGGGTCACCCGTCGAATACGGTCGTCGTCCTCGGCCGGCGCTTCGTCGCAGTGCCGGCAATGGGTGCCCTCGACCGGCGCGGCGTCCACCGCGAACGACGCATGCTCGAAGTTGCGATCCGTGACGATCGCTGACCACCAGCCGGTGACAGGGTCGCGGCGCAACTCAAACATCCGACCAGGCCCTTGGCTCAGCTGAAGCCGTTGCGTTCCCAGCTCTTCGGCTGGCCGTTCGTCTCCCACTCGGAGCGCAACAGAGCCATGAGTTGGATGTCGTGGTACCGGCCCTCGCTGAAATGCGCCTCGCGGAGGGTGCCCTCCCGGGTGAACCCGGCCTTTTCGTACGAACGGATGGCGCGAGTGTTTGGAGCGTAGACCTGGAGATGGATCCGTTCGAGGCGGAGTTCGCCGAATCCGAAATCGGAGATGGCGCGCAAAGCATCGGTGCCGAACCCCTGGTTCCAGGCGGATTTCTCACCCAGGCTGATCCCAAATTCGGCGTTCCCACCTGTGCCGTCCAGGTCGAACAGGCCGGCGGTGCCGATCGGCTCATCGGTATCGAGGCGGCAAATGACGAAATGCCAGCCCTTGGTTCCCTGGGCGGCAGTCATCTCGTCAAACCATTTCTCTTCAGCCGCCTCGCTGAACGGGGCACGCAGCTGGAGGAAGCGGGTCACCTCGGCATCGGCAAACCAGCGGACGAACAGCGGGATATCGCTCCGTTCGCTCGGTCGGAGATAGACGACTTCGCCCCTGGGACTGCGGGGAATGGTGCCGGTCATCGGTTCGGTATCCGGTGCGGTAGGCTTGCGGACCCGAGCATACAGGGAGGCCTTTTGCCATGGCTGTTGTCCGCCACGCCACCGTCACCTGGACTGGTGATCTGATCAATGGGAGCGGCACGGTGACCGCCTACTCGAGCGGTGCCTTCACCGACCTGCCCGTCAGCTGGTCTGCCCGCACCGAGAATTCAGACGGCCTGACCTCGCCCGAGGAATTGCTGGCCGCCGCCCATGCGTCGTGTTTCTCGATGGCGTTCTCGTCAAACCTGGCCAAGGCCGGGCACCCGCCCGACCACATCCACGTGTCGGCTGAGGTCACCTTCGACAAACTCGAGG
Source organism: Chloroflexota bacterium (assembly GCA_023250255.1). Taxonomy (GTDB): domain Bacteria; phylum Chloroflexota; class Limnocylindria; order QHBO01; family QHBO01; genus JAHFBB01. Next base: position 3,221 of record JAHFBB010000067.1, read on the forward strand.
GCGGCTGGACGGTGGTCTCGTCCGCCCTGGAGGTTGCCGCGCTCGTTCCGGGAATCATCGAGGCCGATTTCCAGGAAGCCGCCGAGGCAGCCAAGGACGGCTGCCCGATCAGCCGAGCGCTGAAGGGCAACGTGGCCCTCAGCGTAGATGCCGTGCTGGAGACCGAGGACCACTGACCGATGGGCCACACCGTCGTCGATGACGGCAGGGCACCCGCTTCGCCATCGGCTGCCGGCGCCCTGGGCCGCATCCTGGGGTCAATCGCGGCATCGACATTCGAGCTCAGGCCGACGCTCGACCAGATCGCGGAGGAGGCCCGCGTCCTCTGCCAGGCCGATGGCTGCTTCTGCTTCGTCCGTGACGGCGACGTTCTCCGCCCCGGCGGTTCAGCGGAGGTGACCACTGCCTACTGGGAGTGGCTGCAGGAGAACCCCCTGCCGGTCGATGCCGGCTCGACCGCCGGTCGCGCCGTTCTCAGTGGGGAGCCAGCGCGGATCGCCGATGTCACCGTGGAGCCGGGGTACACCCAGCGGGAGGCGAACGAGATCGGCGGGTATCGGTCCGTGACGGCGGTCCCCATCCGGTTCGACGGCGTGGTTATCGGTGGCTTTGCAATCGGGCGGCTGACGGTGGCGCCATTCGACGACGAGGCCGTGGCGCTGGCATCGGTGCTGGCCGACCAGGCCGGCCTGGCCATTCGCATTGCCCAGCTACTGGCGACCGGGCAACAGGCCCAGGACCGGGAGCAGTCGCTGGCCCAGGTACTGGCGACGATCGGTCGTGGATCGTTCGACCTGATCCCGACGCTCCAGGCGATCGTCGAGGAATCCGCCCGCCTGTGCGACGCGACAGTCGGCAACATCACTATCCGCGACGGCGAGGTCTATCGGATGGTGGCATTCATCGGGTTTGATGCCGACTTCCAGGAAATGCAGTCACACCAGATCTACCGCCCGGGCACGAACGGGATCGTCGCGCGGACGCTGCTCGAACAGCGGGTCGTCACCATCGCCGACGTCCTGGCGGATCCGGACTACACCCTGACCGAACTCCAGCGCATTGGCGGGTACCGGACCGTCCTGGGGGTGCCGATCGGCCATGAGGGGGAGATCTTGGGCACGATCGCCCTGGGCAGACCCGAGGTACGACCTTTCAGCAAACGCGAGATCTCGCTCATCGAGGCGTTCGCCAGCCAGGTGGCAATCGCACTGCGGGTAGCGGACCTGCTCACCGCGACCCACGACGCGCTGGAACGGGAGACGGCCGTTGGCGACGTACTGCAGGCCATTGCCCGCTCGAGATTCGACCTCGACCACGTGCTCCAGACGATCATCGACAGTGCCGTGCGGCTATCACACGCCGACGAGGGCAACATCGCCCGGGGAGAGGATGGCCGCTTCCGGATGGCTGCCTTCACCGATGGGGTCTCCGACTCCTTCCGCGAGATGATCAATCGTCGGCCCTTTATCCCGGAGCGCGGAAGCGTCACCGGGCGTGCCCTGATGGATTTGCTGCCCTTGCAGGTCGCTGACGTCCTGGCCGATCCGGAGTTCGCCATGCACGAGGCAGCGCTGGAGGGTGGCCTGCGCACCGTTCTGTCGGTCCCGATGCTGCATGACGGTGTCCCGATTGGGACCCTCAGTGTCTGGCGAACCGAGGTCCGTCCATTCAGCGAGCCAGAGATCGGGTTGCTGCGGACATTCGCCGACCAGGCAGCCCTTGCAATATCGAATGTCAGCCTGTTCGAGACCATTGAGCGACAACGCACGGAGTTGGCCCGGTTTGCCCCGGAGGTGGCCGGCATGTTGGCGACGTCCGAGGGTCAGCAACTGCTGGCCGGTCATCGACGCGAGATCAGCGCGCTGTTCTGTGACCTGCGAGGCTTTACCGCCTTCACCGAGACGGCCGAGCCCGAAGAGCTGTTCGACGTCCTGCGCCAATACCACGCAGCGGTCGGCGAGATCGCCATCGGCGCCGGCGGGACGGTCGAGCACTTCGCCGGCGACGGATTGCTGGTGTTCTTCAACGACCCGACACCGTTGCCGGATCACCAGCTGGCGGCGGTTCGCGCCGCCTGCGCCATGCGCGAGCGCTTCGCCGACCTGGCCGCTGCGTGGCGAAAGCGCGGTTACGAACTTGGCTTGGGTGTGGGCATTGCCGCGGGCTACGCCACCTTGGGCCGGATTGGATTCGAGGGCCGCTACGACTACGCGGCCATTGGTCCGGTGGTCAACCTGGCCTCACGGCTGAGCGATGTGGCGGCTGCCGGTGAGGTCCTGATCAACCAGCGCTGCTACGCCGCAGTGGAGGACCAGGTCGAGGCGGAGCCGGTGGACGGCCTGGATTTGAAGGGCCTCAGGCAACAGACCTCGGCCTATCGCGTTCTCAGCGTTCGGCCCTAGCGAACGGCGTCCGCAATCTCTGTGCGAAGGCCGGGGTAGCCCTCGAGGAAGACCACCCGCTCGGCCGTGAGCCGCTCGACCCAGCGACGGTACTCATCGGTCCGGCCGGTCCGGTCATACAGACGACGCGGCTGGAGGAGTTCTCCATCCTCAATCCCCGGAAGCGACGAGGCGACCTCGTAGCCGAAATCGGGGTCGCGCTGCCAGGTGATCGTCCGCTCGGCAATGGCCTTGACTATGGCGCCCGAATGCTCGATCTCGACTTTGCGGCTCCGCGAATCCCCCTCCCCTCCTCCGACCCGGCCGGTGTTC
>JAHFBB010000239.1 GCA_023250255.1 Chloroflexota bacterium
TGAGGACCAGCAGTCCGAGGGTCTTGAGGGCGACCGTCTTGCCGCCGGTATTCGGACCGGTGACCACCACCGCCCGATAGCCAAACCGATCCCCAAGCCGGATATCGATGGGCACCACCGCCTCGCCCAGCAATGGATGCCTGGCAGACAGCAGTTCGGCGGCATCCGGGCTGACCGTTGGGCGGACCCCATCGAGTTCGGCGGCCAGTCGGGCTCGGGCGAGCCACAGATCGGCGCGCGCCAACGCCGCCAGTGACGTGCGCAATCGCGGTGCTGCGGCCTCGACATCGCGGGACAGTGACTCGAGGATTCGCTCTTCTTCCGCATTCGCCTCGAGGCCGGCCGTCGTAAACGCGTTGTTGAGGTCCACGACTGTCAGCGGCTCGACGAACAATGTTGCTCCGGAAGCGCTCTGGTCGTGGACGATCCCCTTGATCCGACCCTTTGCCTCGGTGCGAACCGGGATCACGTATCGCCCGGCGCGGATGGTGATGATCGGCTCGCTGATGGCCGGGGCAAGGTCGGTGGAGCGCAGCATGGCGTTGAGCTTGTCCCGCACCCGGTCCTGGGCTGTCCGCATGCGCTTCCGCAGGCTGGCGAGCTGGGCGGAGGCCGAGTCAAGCAGTTCACCGGCGGGGTCGACGCTGCGCTCGATCCGTTCCCGCAGGGCGCTCTCCGGATCGAGGTCGTCGCGCAGAGCAGCGAACTGCGGTAACCGCCACTCACGAAGCCGCTCGAGAAACTGACCGGCTGCCCGCGCCGTATCGGCCACCGCCAGAAACTCATCCGTCGTCAATCGCCCGCCGCGAGACGCTCGATCAATCGCCAGTCGAATGTCCCGGGCACCGCCAATCCCCGCCTGCGACTGACCATCGACCAGCCGAGCGGCCTCATCGGTCTGATCGTTCAACAGGCCCACGTGAACGGCGTCGCTCACCGGCACGGTGGCCAGCGCAAGCTCGCGGGAGGGTTCGAAAGCCGTCAGCCCTGCGAGCCGCGCCGTGATCGCCGCGAACTCGAGGGCGCGGAGGGTATCGGCATCGGCGGCGACGCCGGCCTCAACCGCGCGAGACGCTCGGCTCATCGATCAATCGGAACCGCAGAGGGGCCAAAGCCCATGCACCGGCACGGAGCGACATGCCGATTCGCGGCCCCACCGCGACCGCCGATCGGGCAGGCTCGTGGGCGATCCACACCGGTCCGTCCACCAGATCCGACCCGTCAAGCGCTTCGGTGATGCCATAGGCGGCGGCCAAGTTTCCCGGTCCAGCCGCCAGGCGAGCGTCGGTGGGCCGCTCACCGCGGCGCGTGCGGGCCAGGCGTACTCCGCGCTCGACGGTTGCCGCCCGCAACAGTACCGCCTCGGGCTTGTTGGCCGGGCCGCAGACGACGTTCGCGCAGCGGTGGATGCCGTAGATGCGATAGACGTACAGATACCCGGGATCTCCCCACATCGTCGCGTTGCGCTGTGTCCGGCCCGATGCAGAGTGGGCAGCCTGATCCTCCGGGCCAAGGTAGGCCTCGGTTTCGGTGATCCGCCCGGCCACGGTCCCGCCGCTCCCATCAACGACCAGCCACGAACCCAGGAGATCGACCGCCACGCTTGCGGCAGACCGATCGAACCAGGAGCGCTGCCTGATCCGCGAACCATCCCGAGCACCTGGTGCGCCGCTCATGGGAGAAGCAGGGCGCGGATCTCCTCCGGCACAAAGGGCCGAATCAGGAATCCAGCCACCGGGACGACCGACTCCCGGAACCAGCTCACGATGATCGAGTCGTTCAGCGCGTCATAGATCGGGCCCAACAGGTTGACCGCGGCCAGATCCGTCGGCGAGGCGACGGTGAAGAAGCTGTCCATGGCAACGACCGTGAAGCTCCACAACAGGCCCACCCACAGGGCTCCAACCAGCGCGCCACCGAGCTCATCGAGCTGGCGGATGACGGGCAGTCGGGTGGTCCGGTAGAAGGCCCTGACGAGGAACCACGAGCCCGCGAACCCTCCGGCCACCAGCAGCAGGTAGATCCACAACTCGCGCTGCTCGGGGAGCCCGTACTCCCAGAACGAGAGGGCGCCGGTGATGGGGCTTTTCAATTGGCTGGCCAGGGCGAAGGACACGAGAATTCCGACCGTGCTCAGGACATAGCGCAGCAGGCCCTGCTGAAAGCCGAAGAAGATCCCGGCGGCGAACGAGCCGATGATCGCCAGGTCCATGGGTCGAAACGAGGTCAGGATGTCCACGGCCGCTCTATGGTATCA
>JAHFBB010000068.1 GCA_023250255.1 Chloroflexota bacterium
CGCCTGGTCAAGGGTAGCCGTGGGGTGGCGCTCGACCGCCTGGTGGCCGCCTTGTCCGGTACGGGTTCGGAGGCCTAGGACGTGCTGTCGGTTGTCCTCGCCGTCCTGCTGGCCTTCGGCGGCACCGTCATCCTGGCGCCGTTGTACATCGGCCTCCTTCGCCGGCTCGGATTCGGCAAGCAGATTCGGGCGGAGGGTCCCCCCGGCCACGTGGTGAAGGCCGGCACGCCAACGATGGGCGGCATGCTCATCGTGCTGGTGGTGATGTTCCTGGCCATGGCGCTGCGCATCGAGGACGTCAGCACCCTGATTCCGATGCTGACCCTGGTCGGGGTGGGCGTGCTCGGGGCGATCGACGACTTCGTGAACGTGCGCACCGGCTTCGGCATGCGCGGGCGCTACAAGCTCATCTGGCAGACGGTCGTGGCGCTGCTGGCCGCGACCTACGTCCAGCGCCATTTCGATATCACCGGCGTGAACGTCCCCTTGCTGGGGACGATCCCGGTGGGACCGCTGGTCATCGTGCTGTTCGTGGCGTTCGTGATCATCGGCACCTCGAACGCGGTCAACCTGACCGATGGTCTCGACGGCCTGGCGGCCGGCATCTTGACCTTCTCGTTCGTGGCCTACCTGATCATTGCGCTGGTGGCGGTTCCCGACCTGAAAGTGGCGCAGCCAAACCTGGCCGTCTTCTGCGCGCTGATCATCGGCTCCCTGATGGGCTTCCTGTGGTTCAACGTCCACCCGGCCCAGATTTTCATGGGCGATTCAGGCGCCCTTGGACTGGGCGCCACCCTGGCGGTGGTGGCGACCGTGACCGGACAACTCCTCTTGCTGGCAGTGATTGGCGTCGTGTTCGTGGCGGTCACCGTATCGCTCATCCTGCAGGTTGCCTCGTACCGGCTCCGGGGGAAGCGGATCTTCCGAATGGCACCACTGCAGCATCACTTCGAGCTCGTCGGGTGGGCCGAGGAGAAGATCACCCTTCGCTTCTGGATCGTGGCCGCCCTGGCCGGCCTGCTGGGCGTGAGCCTGTTCCTGGCGAGCGTGCCGGCGTGAGTCCGATGACCACTTCGCGCGTCGACCTGGCGACCCTCCACACGTCCTCGGTCCTGACAGGACGACGCGTGTTGGTGATGGGGCTTGCCCGTTCGGGAGTGGCCGCGGCACGGATGGCGGCCGACGCCGGCGGCCAGGTCAGCGTCTATGACCGCCGTCCGGCGGAAGAACTGGCTGCGGCGATCGAGGCGCTCGGTGGGCGGGACATCGCGTTGCTGCTGGCAGCCGATCAGGTGGAGGTGGCACGCGCGCTGCTGGATGCAGAGTTGGTGATCACCAGTCCGTCGATTTCGGCACAATTCTCGACGACCGATGGCTGGCTCCGGCAGGCCCTGAGCAACGCCACCGACGCGGGGGTACCGATTGTCAGCGAGGTTGACCTCGTCCTCCGGCTGACCCGTGCTCGACTGGTCGGGGTGACCGGGACCAAGGGCAAGACGACCACAGCGTCCCTGATTGCCGCGGTCATGGCCCATGGGGAACTCGATGTTGCCCTCGGCGGCAACATCGGTATTCCGCTGGTGGAGCAGGCCGAGGTACTGCCGGCGGATTCGTGGGCGGTTATCGAACTGAGCGAACTCCAGTTGCCGACCATCCATCGCGGGGTGGATATCGCGGTCTACACCAACATCGCGGCTGACCATCTCGATCGCCACCGCACGACGGCGGCATACCGCGCCGTGAAGGCCCGCCTCGCCGAACTGAGCGCGGACAGCGGAATCATCGTGCTCAACCGGGATGACCCCGGTTGCCGCGACCTGGCAGCGACACTGCCGGGTGCAACCGTTCGCTGGTACGGCGTCATCGGCACCGGTCGCGGCGATGCCTGGCTGGCCGACGGGCAACTGGTGGTGGCCAACGAGCCGATCATGCCCACCAGCGAGGTCCCCCTGCCGGGAACCCACATGTTGGCCGATGCCCTGGCCGCCGCTCTGGTCGGGCGGCTGGTGGGCGTCGACCCGGCGGCCATCCGCGAGGGGATCTCCGCGTTCCCCGGGGTCCGTCACCGCCTCGAGACGGTCGCGGTCCACGACGGCATCCGCTGGGTGAACGACTCGCAGGCGACCATCCCGCTGGCTGCCATTGCCGGCCTCGAGGCGTTCACCGAGCCGCTGGTGGTCATCGCCGGCGGGGCGAGCAAGGACCTGCCGCTCGACGAGTTCGCAGACGCGCTGGCCCGCCGCGCCCGGGAGGTCGTCCTCATTGGGCAGACGGCCACCGAGTTGTCGGCCCTGCTGGCCGGACGGGTGCCCGTCAAACAGGCACGCGACCTGCGGGATGCCGTGCGACAGGCTGCGGCCCTGGCCGCGCCCGGGGACGTCGTCCTGCTGGCTCCCGCCGCCGCGAGTTTCGACCAGTTCCTCGATTATGCCGATCGCGGTGACGCGTTCCGTGAATCGGTTCGCCGCCTCATTTCGGAGTCTGAATCGTGAGCGCCATCAGCGCCCCGGCCACCCGTGGGCGCCGGACCGCGATGGAGCGAACGGCCAGCCGGCGGCAGGGTCGGGTGTCTCTCTCGCTGAGTGCGGCTGTCGTTGGCCTGGTGGCGATCGGGGTGGTGATGGTCTATTCCGCCAGCAACGTTCGGGCCCTGCTGAGCGCGGACGACCCCGCCCGCTACGGCATTCAGCAGGCCACCTGGGCCGTTCTCGGATTGAGCGCGATGTTCGTCGTCAGTCGGATCGACGTCCGGTTGCTGCGGGTCTTTGCGATTCCACTGTATTGGCTGTGCCTGGTCCTGCTCGTGCTCGTACTCATTCCCGGCATCGGCAGTGAAGCGGGCGGCTCGCGGCGATGGCTGGTCATTCCATTCGTGGGTGGCTTCCAGCCGGCCGAGCTCGCCAAGCTGGCGATTGTCGTGTACCTGGCTCACTGGCTCGATCGACGGGGAACGGCTGCGCGCGGGCTGCGCAATGGCCTGATCCCGTTCGCGCTGCTGGTCCTCCCCGGGTTCCTGCTCATTGCCCTCGAGCCGGACCTGGGGACCGCCGGCGTCTATATCGCCGCGGCAACGGCGGTGTTCTTCATGTCCGGCATCAGCCTGCTGGCACTTGGATCGATCCTGTCGGCGGCGCTGGCGGTGACCATTCTGTTCGTCAGCAGTACCCCGTACCAGATGATCCGTATCCAGACCTTCCTCAACCCCGAGCGCGACCCGCTCGGCGCCGGCTACAACGCCCTCCAGGCTTTGATGGCGCTCGCCCTCGGTGGCCTGCTGGGCCTGGGACTCGGGGCCAGCCGCCAGAAGTTTCTCTATCTGCCGGCACCGTCCACGGACTTCATCTTCGCGATCATCGGCGAGGAATGGGGCCTCATCGGGACGCTGGCGGTCCTGGGTCTGTTCGTGGTCATTGCCGTCCAGGGCTATCGGATTGCCCGGGCGGCGCCTGACACCTTCTCCGGCCTGTTGGCCGCCGGATTGACAACCTGGCTGGTCGTTCAGGCCTGCATCAACATGATGGTCGTCACCGCCCTGCTGCCGATTACCGGCATTCCGTTGCCGTTTGTCAGCTACGGCGGAACCGCGGTCATCATCAACCTGGTGGCAGTCGGGATCCTGTTGTCGATTTCGCGCCACACCCAGATGGGATCGATCTTCGATGCGATTGGTGGTATCGGGTGGCGGAACGGGCGGGCACATCTTCCCCGCGCTGGCCGTGGCCCACGCCCTGCGCGCCGCTCAGCCAAGCGTTGAGCTGGCGTATGTCGGCGGCGCTCGTGGGATGGAGCGTCGGCTGGTCGGTGCTGCCGGCGAACCGGCCTACCACCAACTGCTCGTGCGCTCGCTGCGCACAACCGGCCGCGATGCGCACCTTGTCCTCGACCCGATCCGTCTTGGCCTGTCCGTCCCGCAGGCGTACGGGTTGCTCGAACGCCTGCGCCCGGCAGCGGTATTCACCACGGGCGGCTACCTCGCCCTCCCGCTGGTCGCCGCGGCGCGCGCGCGCGGGATCCCGAGCATCGTCTGGGAGGGGAATGTCATCCCCGGCCGGGCAACCCGTGCCGTTGGCCGGATGGCCACCCGGGTCGCGGTCTCATTCCCACCGACGCTTCGCGCATTCGATCAGCGGGCCTTCGTCAGCGGGACACCGATCCGCTCGCTGGCCGGGATCGACCGTTCGGCTGCCCGCGCCTCCCTCGGCGTGGCGCCCAATGACCGTCTGCTGCTGGTCTTCGGCGGATCGCAGGCGGTTGCCCGGATGACGACCGCCGTGCATGGAGCCCTGTCGTCGGTGACGCAGGACTGGGTGATCGTTCATCTTGCTGGCGAGGCCGGGATGGCCGCGGCGCTTCTCGCGGCCGAACAACTCCCAGCCGTTCAACGCGCCCGGTACCGGCCGCTCCCGTTCCTGACCGATGGCATGGCCGATGCATTGGTTGCTGCCGATCTCGTCCTCGGCAGGGCCGGCTCGTCGACCTGCGCCGAGGTGACCGCCGTGGGCATTGCTTCGATACTGGTTCCGTACCCCCATGCCGGGGACCATCAGCGGGCGAACGCCGCGTGGCTGGCGGACCAGGGCGCTGCTCGGGTCGTGGATGACGCCGACTTATCGCCCGGACGCCTGGAAGCCGAACTCGACGAACTCCGCGATCCGGCAGTCCGGCGGGCATTGGCCGACGCGGCCCGAGCACTCGGCCAGCCGGCTGCGGCCGACGTCATCGCTGCCGCACTCCTCGAACTCGCCCGGCCGTACCGGGCATGACCGCCGACCTTGGAATTTCGCCCCGGGCATCGCTGGCCGAGTTCGACCGCCTGTCGGCGGCCGCGGGTCTCAGCTCATCTGCCGACGTGCCGATGGCCCGGTTCACCTCGCTCCGGGTCGGGGGGCCGGCCGACCGCCTGGTCGAGGTCCACTCGCGTGCCGAATTGCTGAGCGCCCTCGAGGCGTGTCGCGCGGCAGACGCTCCGTGGTCCATCGTGGGCAACGGGACGGATCTGCTCGTCGCCGATTCCGGTATGCGCGGGGTGGTCATCCGCAATCGGGCCCGATTTGTCGAGGTGGACGGGACGGCGGTCAGCGCCGATGCCGGGACACCGATGGCGCTCCTGGTACGCGCCGCCACCGCCGCCGGCCTGACCGGGGTGGAATTTGGGGCGAGCATCCCCGGCACACTTGGCGGAGCCGTCTGGGCAAACGCGGGTGCCCACGGCAGTGACCTGAGCGAGGTTGTCGAGCAGGTCGAGGTATGGCGCCCCGATGATGGGACGCTGATCGAACTGGGTGCCGGCGCATGCGGGTTTGGCTACCGGGAGTCTCGCTTCAAACATTCTGTCGAGGTCGTCATCGGCGCGACGGTCCGTCTTCAGCCCGGCTCGCCAAGCCTCATTGCGGAGCGACTGGCCGCCATCCGGTCCCACCGACTGGCCACCCAACCGCTCGATCAGCAGAACGCGGGCAGCGTTTTTCGCAACCCCGACGGCGATCACGCCGGGCGTCTTATCGAGGCGGCCGGCCTCAAGGGGTTCCGGATCGGCGGAGCCGAGGTCAGCAAGCGCCACGCGAACTTCATCGTGACCGAGCGCGGAGCCCAGGCGGCCGATGTCCGTGCCCTGGTCGAGCATGTCCGGAGCGTCGTGGCTGATCGGTTTGGGGTTCTGCTCGAACTGGAGATCGACCTGGTTGGCGACTGGGGGGCCTCGCGGTGAGCGCCCGTTTGCGCGTTGGCGTCTTTGCCGGCGGCCAGTCGGCGGAACACGAGGTGAGCGTTGCCTCCGCGGCGGCCATCCTCGCCGCCATCGACCGTGATCGGTTCGCTCCGTTCCTGGTGTACATCGACCGGGAAGGTGGCTGGCACCTGCCCACCGCCGAAGCCGCTCAACTTGAGGGCGGTGCC
>JAHFBB010000069.1 GCA_023250255.1 Chloroflexota bacterium
CATGGATCAATCCGATCCCTTCCCGCATGCTGCGTCGCGGTCCGCCCGGGTGGCCGATATCGGCGCAGCGTCCAACGCCTAGGCAGGTCTTGAAATGGAAGCGATACCCGCTGAATTCGTCGCGGGCCTTCTTCATCATGTCGTGGCCCCGACTCAGGACGGTGAAATCGGACGCTCGATAGAAGTTGTTCGTCGGCTCTCCGACAACCCGAACGATGTCCCAACGATGGGTGTCCTCGATCAGAGGGAACCTGAATCCCCTAGCGATGTAGCTGCCTGAGTAGTTCGGATCGAATCTCCCTTCGTAACCCTCGAAGGTGACCCACCTATCGGCTGCCATCTGGTACCTCCGCTGCCCTATCCGATCTGCTCCATTTCGGTGACGGCCCGGTCGAGGGCATTGACGAGGTGCACGTCGTGCTCCGGGTGAGCGCGGAAGGCCTCAACCAGGGCGCGGTAGTAGCCCCTGGTCTCGGTTGGACTGGCCGTGAAGCGCTCCCAGGCCACGGCGCCATGACGGTAGAGGTCGGCGACGATCGTGCGAGCGTTGTGCAGCTTGTCGGAGGCAGAGACCAAGAGGACCGAGCGATCCGCGTGCGCGAAGTGAGCGACGAACGCCGCCTTCCGCTCGCCCCACGGCGGTTTCGGATGTCGGTCTGAATCGGTGCAGCCTTCGACGATGGCAAGCACGCGATCACCGAACGTTGCCACCGTCTGCCGGGCTGCATTGGTAGGCTCGACGTCCTCAATGGCATCGTGCAGGAGGGCGGCGATGGCCTCGTCCTCATCGGCTCCGTACTCCAGGGCGATCGCACACGTGCCCAGGAGATGGCTGACGTAGGGGACGGGCGGCCCCTTCCGATACTGCGCGGCATGCATTCGGGCGGCGGCGTCCAGGGCGCGGAGGAATCGGTCGCCATAGGCCCAAGGTTTGGGCGGGACTGGGATTCCGTCGTCCACATCGTCACGATATGGCAATCGGTCTAGCCTTACTACCGGCTTACGAACGGCTCTTCGGAGCTGCTGCGGTCGGGCGAGACCCTGTCCCGCAGCCGACAGCAGAGTCCATCTGATCGACATCGCCGGAGGCGCGATAGCACTTTCGCCCTCAGGGATGGCCAAGGTCGGTAGGATGCCCGCATGACCGAGGAACGGCGACTGGTGACGGTGATGTTTGCCGACGTGGCGGGCTCGACCGGGATGGGCGAGGCGCTCGACCCCGAGGACATGCGCGCCCTATTGGCGCGCTACTTCGCGATTGCGCGGGCGGTGGTCGAGGAGAGGGGCGGGACGCTCGAGAAGTTCATCGGTGATGCCGTGATGGCAGTGTTTGGCCTGCCGACCGCCCACGAGGACGACGCCGAGCGCGCGGCGGCGGCGGCGCTGGACCTGCGGAACCAGGTGCGCGCCGATCCCGCGCTCGGGGACCGGCTTCCCATCCGGCTCGGACTGGCGACCGGGGAGGTCGTGGCCGCCATGGACGGCGGTGCCGGCGATTTCCTGGTGACCGGCGATGCGGTCAACGTGGCCGCCCGACTCCAGCAGGGAGCGGCGCCCTGGGAGATCGTGGTCGGCGAACGCACGGTCCGCGCGGCCGGCTCGGGCTTCACCTTCGGCGCGCTCGAGGATGTCGAAACCCGCGGCCGCGGGGCGCTCGTCCAGGCCCGGCGACTCGAAGGGGTGGCGGAGGTTCGGCCGCACGCCCGAACCCCATTCCTCGGGCGCGACGCGGACGTGGCCCAGCTCGAATTGACCGCGGCGCGGGTGTTCCGCGAACAGCGCCCCTACCTGATCACCATCACCGCTCCCGCCGGGACCGGCAAGTCGCGTCTGCTCGAGGAATTCCTCGAACGCCTCCCCCTGCTCCAGGCTGGTGCCCGGGTGGTGACCGCCCAGTGCCTGCCGTACGGCCAGCGTCTGACCTACCTGCCACTCCATGCCCTGCTGCTGGCGCTGCTCGACCTCCCGAGGGATGCGGAGTCAGACACGCTCCGCGCTGCAGCCGAGGCGTGGTTGACCGATGCCGGGGACCCCGCTCCCCGGCGGAGTGCCGAACTGCTGGTGGCGACCTTCGGCACCGCCGAGGGCGACCCGATCGACCGGGCCGAGCTGTTCGCCGCCTGGCGCTCGACGATCGAATTGGCCGCCCGGCAACGGCCGCTGGTCATGGTCGTCGAGGACCTCCACTGGTCGTCGGATTCGCTCCTCGACCTGATCGAGTTAATCCTCCAGCCGCGCGGTGACGCGCCCCTGCTGATGATCGTGCTCGCCCGACCGGAACTCCTCGACCGCCGGCCGACGTGGAGCGGTGGCCGGCGGAATTCGGTGTCGATCGCCCTGGAACCGCTCGACGACCTGGCCGTGAGCGCCCTGATCGACTACCAACTCCACGGTCCCCCGGCCGAAGTGGTGGCCACCCTGGTGGCGCGTGCCGGCGGCAACCCGTTCTTCGCCGGCGAGCTGGCGCGCTCGATCGCGGATCGGGCGCCGGACCTCCGTGACCCCGCGGCGGTGGCTGCAGTGATGGCCACCCTGCCCGATACGGTCCACGGGGCGGTGTTGGCACGCCTGGACCTGCTCCCGCCAGCCGCAAGGCGGGTCATCCAGCTGGGAGCGGTCTTCGGCCGATCGTTCCGGCCGGCGGGGATCGCAGTGCTGGCGCCGGAGCTGTCGGGGGAGGTGGATGGGGCCATCGGTCACCTGGTCGAGCACGACCTCATCCGCGCCGGGGCCGGCGACGAATACACCTTCCGCCACATCCTCATTCGCGACGTCGGCTACCAGACCCTGCCGCGGGCGGAGCGGGCGCGCCTGCATGGCGCCGCCGGGATGTGGCTCGAGGCCGAGGCGGTTGGGCGCGAAGAGGAGCAGGCCGAACTGGTCGCCTTCCACCTCCGCGAGGCGGTGACCCTGGCGGCCGCGACGGGAGCGCAGGCGGACCCGAACCTGGTCAGCGCGGCCGTGAACTGGCTCCGGCGCGCCGCCGCGGCGGCGAATGCCGGAGCCGCGTTTGGGGAAGCCGTCCGGCATCTCCGCGCCGCCATCGAGGTCGCACCGGCGAACCTGCTGCCCGAATTGTGGGCCGATGTGGGCGATGCGGCCGGTGCGGGCGCCGGCGCCGTCGAGGCATATGCCACGGCCGCCCGGCTGGGGCGCGAGATGGGTGCCTCACCAGACTTCCTGCTTCGTGCCTTTGGTTCCGAACTGATGGTCCTCGGCCGCTGGGCTGGTTCGGTGGGAGGGGAAGTCTCCAAGAGCCAGATCGATGGCCTCCTCGAGAATGTTCGGGAGGTCCGTGCCACCGCGACCGACAAGCGAGTCATCGGTCTGTCGCTGGTCGCCGAGAGCTTTGCTCCCTGGGTTGGTCCAAGCGGCACCTTGTCCGACGATCCGGTTGATCGCGCCGCAGCCAGCGCGGCGGCCCGCGAGGCAAGCGCCATTGCGCGCGAGCTGGATGATCCGCTCCTTCTGAGCGCCGCCCTCGACGCCGAGGCGGCCCTTGGGCTGGGCATCGACCCCGAGCACGCTCTGGCGGTTACCCGCGAACGGCTGAGTTTCGAGGACCGGCTGCCGATATTCGAACGGACCGATATCCACAACATGTTCGCCTGGAACCATGCCGCCCTCGGCAACCTCGCTGAGGTGCTTCCCGCGGTCGAGTCGGTGCTTCGCGATCTCGCCCCCAACCAGGCGGTGGCGTTGGCCCACAGCCTCGCCACCTGGAAGGTCTGGGCGCTGGCGATGACGGGTTGCTGGGACGAGGTGCCGGCGGCGACCGAGCAGCAGGCCCGACTCTGGGAGGAGGCCGGCCGACCGTCGGCGGGGTACGCGCTCCACGGGGCGATGGCCGCATTCGAGGTCGGATTGGCTCGCGGGGACGACCGTTTGGCTGAGCAGTGCCGGGGGGAGATCCTCGGGATAGGCGACCAATTCCCCACCGGTCATATGTTCCGCCGGCTGACGGCCTTCACCGTGCCCGACCCGTCACGACTCGTCCGCGAGGTCATCGGCGATTGGCAGCCGTATGCCACCCGCCTCCACCTGGTCGAGCGCTCGCTGTCGTTGTGTGTCGACCTCGGGGAGCCTGTCGCGGCCGACCTGCTGGACGAACTGCTGTCCCAGGCCAACTCACGGAAGCAGTGGCTGCTGGCCGCGCAGGTCCGACGGGCGCGAGGCGTGCTGGCCAGCTCGGCCGATGACCTGGCCACCGCCCTCGATGCGTTCCGCACATTCGGCTCCCCGCCCATGGTCGCTCGACTCGAAGTCGAGCTCGGACGAGTGACGGGCGACGCTACCCTCGAGGCATCCGGCACAGCCGGGCTGGAGGCGCTGGGCGACCAGGCCGCGCTGGGCCGCTACGCCCGCGCCGGAGCCAGACGCCGCTGAACCTGGGCAATGGGCGGATTGGGACGCCCTGGAGATGGGCCTGGGCCTGGCCGCCGCCTTCGGCGCGGTCGGCGTGACCCTCCTCTTCCTGGGCATAGGCCTGGTGTGGGTGACCCGCGCCGAGACCGAGACGGTCCCGGTGCCCCAGCCTGTCCTGTCACCGATGCCGGCCTAGTCCGCGTTGGTTCCTCGCCCGGGCGGCCCCGATCCGGCCACCCGGGCGCTTTGCTGCCCCGAATTGGCAGGGCTGGCGGGAGCGCTCGCCACCAGGGTCGGCAATTGGGACAGGATCCAGGAGCGGGCGCGCATGGGGCCCAGGCCGGCGGCGCGGACCTGCGCGTGGGCGGCCAGGTCGGTGTGGGGCCCGAAGACATACATCCGCGGAGCGAACGTGGCTGCGGCCGCGCGCCATTCCGCCAGGGCGGACGCCCAACCGGGCGCTGCATCGGACCAGTCGACCAGCAGCAGGTCGATCTCCGGCGCGGAGGGCAGCCCGCCGGGACCGGCGACCCGGGCGAAATCGGCGCCGCCGGCCAGGGACACCGATTCCAGCTTCGACCCGATCAGCAGGTCGGTGCCGATGGCGACGACGCGCATCGGTCTAGTCCGCCTCGGTCTCCGTGGGTTCGGGAGCCTCCGGGGTGTGGCCGTTGCCGTTGACATACACGTGGGTCGGGAACAGGCCGACGATCACCGGCGCGCGGACGTCGACCGACAATTCCACCCCCAGCTCGTCGCGCTGCCACAGTTCCTCGACCTTCACCGCCTCGCGCTCGGGCAGGCCGACATAGGCGGTCGTGCCGTTGCGGCTGATGCGGGCCATGGCGTCCGGTTCGTCGAGCGCGAACCGGCGCCGCAATTCGCCCACCGGGATATACGGGCGGGAACTGACGAACCGCCGCAGGCTCGAGGTGCTCGGCCGCTTGACGGCACTCACGAACAGGTCATTCCGGGCTGGCACATGGGCTGCGGGCGAGTCTACCCCCGGACCGATGAACCCGCTTTGAGCGGGTCGTCGCCTAGAAGTCGTCGCTGCCGCCAGAGCCGCCACTCGAATCGCCGCCACTGAACCCACCCGACGACGAGCTGGAACTGGAGCTCGAGGGCGGCGAAGACCCGACGGAGCTGATGGCGCTGAACATGCCGCCGATATCGGGGATGGCGCCGGAGGAGAACACGTTGCCGCCGCCGACCACCTGGGCGGAGCCCGGTGCCGCCGACCAATTCGGGTCGGGGCCTGAGGTCGAGCCGAGCCACAGGGGGTAATAGGTGTCCGCGGCGGCCCGGTTGCCCGCGGCATCCTCCAGCGAGCGCCCGAGGACCGCCGAGATCTCGTCGTGCAGGCCCAGGGCGATGCCCCAGACCACCGCCTTGTCAGGCGTGTCGGCCAGGGTGGCAACGGTCGGGTCGGCCACGACCTGCTCCATCGATCGGGCGAGTTCCATGGTCTTCACCAGCGTTCGCCGGTAGGCGATCAGCATGGCGTCCACGTATGCGCCTGCCTG
>JAHFBB010000240.1 GCA_023250255.1 Chloroflexota bacterium
GCGGCCATCCCTGGCCGCCACGGTCACCGGACTCCTCGATGGTCTGGTTGGATCAGGCTGAGGCCGGCGTATACTCGAACCGGTGTCAGCCCCACGCGGACGTCAGCCAACGGCAGCGCGCGACGGGCGTCCATCCCGGCAGCCCTCGCGGCCGCCGGACGATTCGGCCGGCCCACCCGCGCCGACTGCCCCTGCGGTGATCGCGACACGTCGAATCGAACTGCAGACCTTCGGCTACAAGTTCGGCGACCCACCCACCGCTGACCTCACCTTTGACGTGCGCTTCCTGGCCAACCCGTTCTGGGTGCCGGAACTGCAACGCCTCTCCGGCCTGGAGCCCGCGGTGCGGGAATACGTCCTGCGCCAGCCCGAGGCCGGGCGGTTCCTGGAGCTGGTCCACAACCTGGTGACGGTCACCTTCCCCGCCTACCTGGCCGAAGGACGACCGAACCTCACGGTTGCGCTGGGTTGTACCGGCGGTTTTCATCGGTCGATTGCGCTGGCCGAGGTCTTGGCCGAACGGCTGCGAAGCGACGGCTTCAACGTGACCGTTCATCACCGGGAACTGCACGTATGAGGCGCCCGCGCCTGCCCCGCTGGCTGTACCCGGGGATGCACATCAAGCGCTGGCTGGCGCTCATGTTCGTTGGCCTGACCGTGCTCGGTCTGGGAGCGGCCATCCTGCTCATCGACCTGTATCGCGAACTCCAGCGCGGCGAGTTCAGCGCCGTCGTCCAGTGGCTGACCGGTGCGCAACTGGACCGCACCATCCGCGGCGCCATTGTCCTGACGGCCGGCATCATGGCCACCATCTTCGGCGTATGGGGCCTGACTCGCAGTGTCGTGTCACCGTTCATCTCGCGCGGCGACTCGGTGATGGAGGTGCTCTACACCAAGCGCTACCTGGCCCGCGGTCCGAGGATCGTGGCGCTCGGCGGCGGACACGGTTTGGCAACCTTGCTGCGCGGCCTGAAGGCCTACTCGGCGAACATCACCGCGGTGGTGACGGTGGCCGACGATGGTGGCAGCAGCGGACGCCTGCGCGAGCAACTGGGGATCGTTCCGCCGGGTGACATTCGGAACTGCATTGCCGCCCTGGCCGATGCCGAGCCTCTGATGACCCAGCTCATGCAATACCGATTCCCCCCGGGCTCGGGACTCGACGATCACGCGTTTGGCAACCTGTTCATCGCGGCCATGACCGCGGTGACCGGGGACTTCGACGAAGCCGTCCGAGAATCGAATCGCGTGCTGGCGGTGCGGGGCCAGGTGCTACCGGCTACCTCGGTCCCGCTCAATCTGCACGCCCGATTGGTGAATGGGCGGCAGATCAGGGGGCAGGCGGCCATCAGCGAGGCCGACTCGCCGATTGCCGAAGTGGGTATCGAGCCGGCGGACGTGCGGGCCAATCCGGAGGCTCTCGAGCGCATTCTCGAGGCGGATCTGATCGTCATCGGTCCGGGAAGCCTGTACTCCAGCGTGCTGCCCAACCTGCTCATCGGGGATCTGGCGGACACCATCCGGGCGGCCGGTGGATTGCGAGTCTATGTCTGCAACGTCGCCACCCAGCCGGGGGAGACAGGGGAGTACTCTGCCGCCGCCCATCTCGAAGCCCTCTTCGCGCACGTCGGCACGGACCTCGTGGATTACGTGCTGGTGAACCACAACCAGCACGCCCGACATCCCGCCGGCTGGCTGGGCCAGCCCGTCGCGGTGGATGCGCGCCGGCTGGAAGCGTTGCCGGTGGTGGTGATCGAGCAGGACCTGGTCGACACGACCAACGCCCACCACCACGACCCAAACAAACTGGCAGCCGCCCTGGTCGGCCTCATCCAGGAGGATCGCCCAAACCGTTCCCGTCAGCGGCTGCGGCGGCCCGCCGCCCGGGCCAGCTGACCGGATGCTCCTGGCCTCCGAGGTCCGCGGGGAACTTGCCCGCATCCAGCCGGCACGCGCCTGCTGCCGCCGCGCCGAACTCGCCGGGCTCCTGTTCCGCGAGCCGAGCGGCGACATAGCCACCCTCGATCCGGCTACCGCCCGCGTCGCGATGCGCCTTGCCGGCACCCGTGCTGGCGCGCTGACCGGTCAGCCGCCGGCCGCGAGCGGCGGCCTTCGCCACCACCTCCGGCTCACCCTACACGAGACGGCTGCCGAAGATGCCTGGAACTGGGGGGCAGCTCCGGCCTGCGACCGTCGAGCGTTCCTGCGAGGTGTCGTGCTGGGCGCCGGTTCGCTGTCGTTCACCCCCCAGGGC
>JAHFBB010000241.1 GCA_023250255.1 Chloroflexota bacterium
CGGTGCCCGACCTGCCTGAACTCGCGGCCGCCCGCGACCGAAACATACCGATCGTGGCATGGCAGGATCTCATCGGCGAGTTGATGGGGGAGGCGAGCGGTCAGCGGATTGCGGTGGCCGGGACGCACGGCAAATCCACCGTCACCGCCCTGCTCGGTCACCTGCTGACCCACGCCGGGGCGGATCCAACGGTGTTCGTTGGAGCCCTGGTCAGCGACTGGCAGGCATCGGTTCGTTCGGGCAGGGGAGAGGTCTTCGTGGTCGAGGCTGACGAATATGCGGGCAACTTCCTGCCCTATCACCCATCCCTCACGGTCCTGACGACCATTGAGATGGATCATCCCGACGTATTCGCCGATGAAACGGCGGTCGTCGACATGTTCGAACGGTTCGTGCGCGGCATGTCGGGTGATGAACCGCGGTTGGCGATCCCGACCGCCGACCCGGGCACGGCTCGGTTGGTCGCGCGGTTGGCGGACTGGCACGGACGAATGCTGCCCTACGGACCTGGCAGCGACGTTGACGCCCAGGACGTGGCTCTTGGGCCCGACGGCATGCGGTTCGCGTTGGCCGGCCACCAGTTCAACGCGCCCTTGTACGGCGCGCATAACGTCCTGAACGCGACCGCAGCGCTCGTGACGGCTCGAGAACTGGGGATTGATCTCGGAGGCCTGGTGGAGCCGATGGCGACCTTCCGGGGCGTCGCGCGCCGCCTCGAGTTGATCGCCGATACTGCGGGCGTGCTGGTCTTCGACGACTACGCCCACCATCCAACCGAGGTACGTGCCGCGTTGAGCGGAGCTCGACAGCGCGTCGGGCGTCGGCGGCTGTGGGCGGTCATTGAGCCCCACACTCACGCGCGCACCCGCACGATGTTCGACGAATACGCGCTGGCCTTCGACCAGGCCGACGAGGTGGTGGTCGCTGATGTGTTTGCGGCGCGCGACAGCGATACGTCCTCGCCGAGTCCGGAGGATCTGGCCGACGCCATCGAGCGGACGTCGGCGGTCCCGGCACTGGCAACCGGTTCAGTCGAAGAGACGGCCGCCTACGTCGCCGACCACCTCGTGGCGGGGGATGCCGTCGTCACGCTCGGCATCGGGGGCAGTTATCGCATCGCGCGGAGCATTGCGGATGCGCTTGCTCTCCGCCCGAGAACGGATTGATGTCGTCACCTCGAACCATCCTGATCAGCATCGTCCTGTGCGTAGCCGTGGGCTTCATCTGGCAGGGATTGGTTCGCCTGGTGGCGAACTCAGGAGCCACCGATCAACCTGCCGTCCTGCTCCAGGTACTGCTTGCGGCATTCCTGGGGCTCTTGACGGCCGTCGCGGCCCGTTCCCTTCGTCTCGGCCCGGCCATCGCTCCGGCAATCCTGGTTTTGGCCTGGATCATCCTGCCGCCGGTATTCGAAGCTCTGCCCTGGGCGTTGTTCAACGGTCTGGGCGGCTCCGCTGAGCTTTCTGCCGCCAACGCCGTGTCGCTGGCGGTCGCCACGACCGCGGCAGCTATCACCCAGTCAGTCTCGACCCCCGCGTAGGCGAGGCCGGTTCCCTTGCCCAACGCAACATAACATCCATTTGCGGAAGTAGCCTGGGAGCGGACCCGAGACCGATCGAGGCCATTCAGCGGTGAGGAATGGTCCTGGTTGGCGGCTCTGGACCGGCCGCGGCGCTGATTTCGCCGGCGACACCAGGCGGCAGCTGCCCGGACAGACGGATTCCCGCCGATTCGTAGACCTCGGTGACCTGCCCGACCTGCCGGGCACGAGCCGCCAGATCCCCGCGCCCATACGGAATGACAGCGTTGACGGTGACCATTTGAGCGCTCAGGGCGCGTTCGATTGCCGCGCGCAACCCATCCAGACCGGTTCCTTGGCTCGCGCTGACGAAGGCGACTCCCTCCGCCTCGGGAGCCGGTCCTGGCCGAGGCGTGCCGTCATCGAGGAGGTCGAGTTTGTTGTACACCGTCACACGCTGCTTGTCGCCGGCTCCAAGGTCGTCGAGGACGGCCTGGACGGTGATCTGCTGGGCGATGAAGTCCGGATCTGCGGCATCCACCACCTCGACCAGCAGATCCGCCCGAAGGACCTCCTCCAGGGTGGCCTGAAAGGCCTCGACGAGGTCGTGCGGGAGCTTGTTGATGAATCCCACGGTATCGGTCAGCACGACCCGCTGGCCCGATGGCAGCGCCATTCGACGAGCCGTCGGATCGAGAGTGGCGAAGACCATGTCA
>JAHFBB010000242.1 GCA_023250255.1 Chloroflexota bacterium
GAAGCCAGGCGGCCGCCTGGTGGTCATCGGCTATTACGGACGCGACGACGTGGCTCCCCTGCTCGAACCGGAAGTGGTGGCGGCCGCCCGACGCGCGACCGAACGTCGGGTGGGCTGGTGGACCCGGCACGGATTCAAGATCAAGGTGGTCCATGCTCGTCTCGACCTGCGCGATCCTGATGCGGCAATGGACCTCCTTCCCCGCCTGTATGGAGACCGGGCGCGGGCGTTTCTGATGGCCCCCCACCCGCCCCAGCCGGAGTTGAAACTCGGCCTGTACCATCGGCTGCGCGACTGAACGAGGTAGGGCATCCCCGCGCTCGTCGAATGGGTAGAATCCGCGCGCTGGAGGCCAGGCTCTTCTCCCCCCGGAGCCTGGTCTTCGGCATTGTCCGGGCCGATGCGATAATCGCCCTGCCGACGCCCTCGAGGATCACATGACCGCTGCCGCACCCCGGATGAAAATCTCCTACGCGACGCTCTCCGCTGACGACGAGCAACTGCAAGCCGCCTTCGATGCTGCTGTCGGCGAAGCCCGTGCCGAACTCGGCCGCGACTATCCGATGTTCATCGGTGGCATCGAGCGGACTGGCGACGCGTGGTTCGAGGACCGCTCGCCCATTGATCGCGAGCTGCTCGTCGCCCGATTCCCGGTGGGCACCCGCCAGGATGTTCGGGACGCTATTGCCGCCGCCCGGGCAGCCTTCCCCGCCTGGCGGGACCTGGGCTGGCGGCGGCGACTCGAGATCATCCGATCCGCGGCGGAACTCATCAGCGAACGCCAGTTCCGCTATGGCGCACTCATGAGCTTTGAGGTCGGCAAGAACCGTCTCGAGGCACTGGGCGACGTCGAGGAGACCGCGGACCTGCTGCGCTACTACGCGGACCAGATGGAGGCGCACGACGGATTCGTGCTGCCCATGGGTTCGCTGTCAGAAGCCGAGCACACGCGCAGCGTCCTCAAGCCGCATGGCGTGTGGGGCGTGATCAGTCCATTCAACTTCCCGATGGCGCTGTCCGGCGGCCCCGCTGCCGGGGCACTGATTGCGGGCAACACCGTCGTTCTCAAGCCATCGTCCGACGCGCCGCTCCTCGGCTGGAAGTTCGTCGAGGCGATGCGCGAGGCCGGTATCCCCGACGGCGTGCTGAACTTCGTGACCGGCCCGGGAGACACCGTTGGAGCGGAACTCGAGGAGAACCCGGGGATCGACGGGATGGTCTTCACCGGCAGTTACGAGGTCGGCATGCGCCTGTACCGCGGGTTCACCCGCGACTACCCCCGACCGATCATCACCGAGATGGGGGGCAAGAATCCGGCAATCATCACTGCCAGCGCCGACCTCGACGAGGCGGCCGAGGGCGTGATGCGTTCGGCCTTTGGTTTCGACGGCCAGAAATGCTCCGCCAACAGCCGGGTGTACGTCGAGCGCTCAGTTGCCCCCGAGTTCGTCCGCCTGCTCGTCGAGCGCGCGGAGCGAATCGTCGTCGGCGACCCGACACGACGCGAGAACTGGATGGGGCCGGTCATCAACGAGCGTTCGCTCGCCAAGTTTCGTGACGCGGTGGCCGAAGCGAAACAGGATGGCGGGACCATCGCCACCGGTGGTCGGGTGCTGACCGATGGCGACCGGGGCCGCGGCTATTTCCCGACCCCCACCGTGGTCACCGGCCTGCCGACCAGTCATCGGCTCTTCCGTGACGAACTGTTCGTGCCGTTCCTGGTAGTCGGCGAAGTCGAGTCTCTCGATGAGGCCCTGCGGCTGGCGAACGACACCGAATATGGCCTGACGGCGGGCATCTTCAGTCACGATCGGTCAGAGATCACGACCTTCCTCAACTCGATCCAGGCCGGGGTGGTGTACGTCAATCGGCGGTCGGGGGCGACAACCGGGGCCTGGCCGGGCATCCAATCCTTTGGCGGCTGGAAAGGCTCCGGTTCATCGGGCAAGAGCGGGCTGGGCCCGTACTACGTCCAGCAATTCCTGCGCGAACAGTCGCAAACCGTGATGGGCGAGGAGCCACCGCCGGCGTGAGCCGGAACCGGGGCACAGACGAGGCACAGGTCGACAGCAGCGGCTGGTTCGCGGTGGAGCTGCGCTACGGCTACCTCGTTGGCGAGGCGAGTTCGCCATACCTGATCGAGGACCGGGTCATCCTGGTGGACGCTGACGACGAAGAGGCGGCCCTGGGCCGAGCGGTGGAACTGGCGCCGCAGTACGAGGACGAGTTCGAG
>JAHFBB010000070.1 GCA_023250255.1 Chloroflexota bacterium
TTCGCCAAGGGCTACGAGGATCTTCCCGGCTGGGGCTGGTACGAGCGCGACGCGAATCCGCGCGGCTCTCTCCTGCCCCAGCAGATCACCGAATTCACCAACGCCGGACTGATGGTCGGACTGGCATCGGTCAACCTGTCCGACAGACCGATGGAAGCCTTCAACGGCTTCTGGGGTGCCTGCTCGACCTACGGATCGTTCTCGTATCTCAAGTACGGGCCTATGCGTCTGTTCTCCCAGCTGGCGCAGGACTGCCAGTTGCGGGTTGGCAAGGTGCTGTGGATCGCCGGCCACTCCGGCCCCGAGACGGCCGAGGATTCGCGGACCCACTTCGGGATCTACGAGACCGGCGTCACCCAATTGTTCCCTGAAGGGCACGTCATTGATCTCCATCCGTGGGAATACAACGAGGTCCCGGTGGTCCTGGCGGCCGCGCTGGCGACCGATGTGCCGATCGTGGCTCTCCATCTGACCCGACCCGCGGTTGACATTCCCGACCGGGCTGCGCTCGGGATGGATTCGCACCTGGCCGCCGCGCGCGGGGCGTACCTCATCCGCAATGCGCAGCCGGGCTCACCGTCGGGCGGAACGGTGTACGTCCAGGGGACGATGACCACCGCCAACGTGGTGAAGGTCCTGCCCGAGCTCGACGCCCGCGGGATCAACGTTCGGATCGTGGCGTGCATCAGTCCCCAACTGTTCGCCCGCCAGGATGCGGCGTACCGCGACCGAATCTGCTCACCGTCCGACAAGCTCGATGCCATGGCCGTCACCAACCGGGCGTTCCGCCTGATGCGCACCTGGGTCGAGGGCCCGCTGGCCCGGGAGTATTCGCTGGCCAGCGACTGGGATGACCGATGGCGAACCGGTGGCACCGTCGAGGAGGTCATTGACGAGGCGCATCTCGGCCCCGGTCACATCGTGGCCGCCATCGAGCGCTATGTCGCCGACCGCGAGGAACGCCATCGACGGCTCCGGGACCTGGTTGCTGCCCTCGACGGCGAGCCGGCGGTGTGATGGAGCCCCATCCTTACCAGCACAAGCGTCCACGCCGTCCCCTCAATCTGGCCCGTCGGACGAAGCCGCCACCCGATCGGGTGCGGCCTCCGAATCTCACGCCCCTGTTGGTGGTCGGAGCGGCGCTCGGCGCGATCATGGCCGTGCTGGCCGCGCCGTATGTGATCGGCTACCTCATCCAGGTCGTCAGCGGCGGCTGACGACCATATTCAGTCGCGTGGGCGGAGGGGAGCCAGCAGTGCAGCGACTTCCTCGAGGAACCGGGCATCGGTCTGGTCATAGGCCGCCGGGTCGCTGCCGTCGATATCAATCTCGCCAACGACCCGACCCTCGGCAAAGATGGGCACCACGATCTCGGAGCGCGTCGAGGTGAAGCACGCGAGGTAGCGCGGATCCGCGTTGACGTCCTCGACGATCTCGGTCTGACCCGACGTCGCCGCCGCGCCGCAGATGCCGACCCCCAGCGAAATTCGGGTGTGCTCGGTAGGTTCGTCTCCGCGCCACGAGCCGAGGACGAGTTCCTCGGCCGCGTCGTCCACCCAGTACAAACCCACCCAGTCGTAGGACGGAAATCGGTCATGAAGAACGTCGACGGCACGCTGGAGGGCATCGGACTGGTCGGTGCCGGCGGCTACCGCGTCACGAACGAGGTTCAGTGCGTCGAGGTGCTGAGCGGGCGCGTCCTCCGCGACCGGGTGACTCATGCCGAGCGGGAAGCCCAGCGGACGGCCCAGCGGTCGATCCCCACCAGGGCACGATGGAGTTCGGCTCCCTTCTCGGTGAGCGAGTATTCGACCCACGGCGGGACGCTCGAAACGCACTTGCGCGCGATCAGGCCCTCGTCCTCGAGCAGCTTCAGGCGTGCGCTCAGGGTGGCGGAATTCGCTCCGCCCAGGGTGTCCTGGAGTTCACAGAACCGATGGGTCCGCTCCCCGAGGGCGCGGACGATGCGCATGACCCATTTCTGGCCAAGGACGGTCAGGGCGGCGGTTGCCGCAACCTCCGCATCGTTCGTGCGGCTTCGGCGCAGCGGACGCGAGCTGGTCAGAGGGACCGATTCCATGAGGGCGGCACGGTAGCACCGCCCCCATGGAGGGTCAACGAACCTCGTGCGCGGCGGCTATTCGACCGTGATCGTGAGGCTCATCGAACTGTGGATCTTGCAGGTCACGTGATAGGTACCGGCCTCGAGAACCACCTGGTCCGAGGTCTGGCCCGAGGCGAGCGAGAAATCGAAGCGCGCGTCGGCGGCAGCGGTTCCCTCTTCGCCCTCGGTGGCGGTATGGCCATGGCCGTCGTCATTGCGGAAGACGATGACCGTGCCGGCCGGCAGCGTCAGGTCGTCGCCGAACGAGTTGCCACTGATCACGATGGTTGTTGCGTCGGCGTTGGTGCTGGCGGCAGCGCTCTCGGCGACGCTCTCGCCTGCGCTCGGTTCGGGGCTGGTGGTGGACGCGGGGCTGCAGGCGGCAAGGGCGGCAGTCAGCGCAATAGCCAGCGCCCCGACGGCAAGGGGGCTCCGGAAGGCGGATGGGAGGTGCATGAGAAGAGGTCTCCTGATACGAACGCCGACCTGCGGCGCGTGTTTGACGCATTGTGGGCCACACTCCACACTGCTGCCACTACCCGCCCGATGCGCCCCATGAGGCATGCCGCAGACCACGATTTTCGTCCGTCCGCCGGGCGTTCCCGAGTCCGCCCCGGCCGCCGTTGAGACACGCGAACTGAGCCGTCTCTTCGGGGGGGGCGTTGCCCTAGGCGGGCTGTCGATTCGCATCGAGCCGGGCGCTGCGGTCATGGTCGAAGGCAGCAACGGCGCCGGCAAGACGACCCTCCTTCGCATCCTGGCCACGGCCTTGCGACCCTCGTTCGGGACGGTTCTGCTCGACGGGATCGACGCGGTCGCGACGCCCGAGCGGGTGCGGCCCAGGATCGGTCTGCTGGGTCACGCGACCGCCCTCTATGACGACCTGACCGCCTCGGAAAACCTGCGCTTCGCAGCCACGATGTCCGGCATCCCGTCGCCCGACGTTGAGCCGCGGATTGGAACGGCGCTGGCGCGGGTGGAGATGGCATCAACCGCCAACCACCGGGTCGGCGGTTTTTCTGCCGGCATGCGGCGCCGGGTTGCGCTGGCCCGGCTCCTGCTCGGGCATCCGCGTCTCGTCCTCCTCGACGAGCCCCTGACCGCACTGGATGCGTCCGCGGTCGACCTGCTGGACGGCCTGCTTGCCGAGTGGGCAGGACAGGGCACGACGGTCGTCATTGCCTCGCACCTGGCTGACCGGCTTGGGGCGCCGATCCACGGCTGCCTGCAACTCGAGAATGGTCGCCTGGCCCGGGTCTCGGGGCCGGGCATTGCCGAGGTCGTCCCCGGCCGGGAACAGCTCGCTGCAGCGCTTCCCAGCGCCAGCTGGTGACGGAGGTGACGAGCGACGTTCGGGTGATCATTGCCGTGGCCGGCAAGGACTGGCGGGGGGAGCTCCGCTCGCGCCAGCTGCCGATCGGTGCCGCGTTCTTCGGAGCCGTGACGCTGTTCGTCTTCGGCTTTGCCCTGGGGCCCGACCGGGCTGCCCTGGCGCAGGCCGCACCGGGCCTGTTGTGGCTGGCCCTCATCCTCGCGGGCATGCTGGTGGTCAGCCGACTCCAGCAGCTCGAGACCGATGATGGCGCCGGCGAACAACTCGCGCTGTATCCGGCGAGTCGCGGAGCCATCTACCTGGGCAAGGTCACCGCAGCCCTGCCGTTTCTGCTGCTGCTGGGTGCCGTGCTCCTGCCGGCCACCGCGGTCCTGTACTCGGTGGTCATCGGTCCGGCGTTGCCGGCTCTGGTGGCAACCATCGTGCTGGGGTCGTTCGGATTCGCCGCAGTCGGAACGTTCTACGCCGGATTGACCGCGCGGATGCGAGCGCGCGAGATCCTTCTTCCGCTGCTGCTCCTGCCGGTCATTGCGCCCCTGCTGCTGGCGGCGGTGCGGGCCACCGTCGCCGCTTTGGCGGGTGACCCGTTCAGCGAGGTCGCCTCGTGGCTCGGGCTGCTGGCCGCTTTTGACCTGGTGATGGTCGCGGTGGGCGCGGCAACGTATGGGACGGTCCTCGAGGAATGAATCGAGCAGCGCTGCCGGTGAGACTCCTGGGGATTGCTGCCGTCCTGACCATCGGCGCCGCCACCTGGTACGGGCTGTTCGTTGTTCCGCCCGACCTCAACCAGGGCGACGCGCAACGGATCCTGTACATCCACGTGGCATCTGCCTGGCACGCATTCTTCTCGTTCGGCCTGGCCGCGGCGGCGTCGGTCGGCTGGCTCATCTGGCGCAACCCACGCTTTGACGCCGCTGCACTGGCCTTCGCGGAGGTTGGCGTCCTGTTCACAGTCAGCACGATCTGGGCGGGCATGATGTGGGGCAAGCCGGTCTGGGGAACCTACTGGCAGTGGGAGGACCCACGGCTGGTGACTACCGCCCTGCTGCTGGCCCTGTACCTGGGCTACCTGCTCGTCCGCCGCCTGACCGATGACCCGGTCCGGCGCGCCACCCGTGCCGCCGCGGTGGCAATCATTGCCGCGGTGGACATCCCCATCGTCCACTTCAGCGTGACCTGGTGGCGCGGCCTGCACCAGGGCCCGACCTTCGGCAACCCCGAGACGATTCTCAACCCCCCGGCGCCCGGAGCGTTCGTGACCGCGTTGCTGTTCATGCTGTTCGGTGTGATCCTGCTGTGGGCCTGGCTGATCATTCGGCGCTACCAACTCGCTCGCCTCGAATGGATCGCCGAGGAGGCTGCCCAGCGGGCCGCCGTGGGAGTGCCCGCGTGACCGACGCCGGATTCGTCATTGCCGCCTACGTCGGCATTCTCGGGTCGTGGGTGGCCTATGCCCTCTGGCTGTCGCGCCGGCTGGCAGCGCGCCACGCGCCACCGCCACCGACCGGGGCGCCACGGCCCGACAACACCTCTGCCGCCGAGGAATGACCAGCGCACCTTTGCCGCCGCCGCCGTCCGGGCGCCATGGGGGCCTCTGGCTGGCGGGCGGCGTCGTGCTGGCGGTCATTGCCTGGATCGCGTTCAGCGGAGTCGGCAACGCGCTGGTCTACTACCTGACGCCCACCGAACTGGTCGCACGGGGCGACGCGGCCATCGGCCAGCCGGTTCGTCTGGGTGGTCTGGTCAAGGCGGGCAGCGTCATCGGCCCGGCCACCGACCTGACCTTCGTCCTGACCGATGGCGATACCGATGTGACGGTCCATTCCACGGTCGCCCCGACCAGCTCGTTCCGGGAGGGCGCCGGTGCGGTGGTCGAGGGGCGGCTGGGTGCGGACGGCGTGTTCGAAGCGACCCAGGTCCTGGTCAAACACGATGAGAACTACGTGATCCCGAGCGATGGCGCGCTGCCGTCCCCCGGGTCCCTCACGGGGAACTGATCCACATCGTGCTGGCGTCCATCGGGCACCTGGCCGTCGTCGGCGGCCTGCTGGCGAGCGTGCTGGCGGTGGTTTCCGCGTCAGTCGGCTGGCGCCGAGGCGACTCGGGGCTGGTGGAAATCGGTCGGAAGCTCGTCCAGATGGCCTGTGCCGCCGCCGCCATCGGCTGCCTGGTCATGGTCTTCGCCCTGCTGACCCACGACTTCTCGATCCTGTACGTCGCCCGCAACAACGCGACCACCACGCCCCCGTTCTTCTCGGTCATCTCGCTGTGGGCCGCGCTGGAGGGATCGATCCTGTTCTGGACGCTGCTGCTGACCGGATGGTCGAGCCTCGCGCTGTGGCACACCCGGGGTCGTCACCACTCATTGATGCCCATGGTCACG
>JAHFBB010000243.1 GCA_023250255.1 Chloroflexota bacterium
GGCAAGGGTCAGGCGATCGTAGGAATCGACATACAGCATGGCCTGGCCCGGTTCGACGTCGCCGAAGGTGTCTGCCCAGACGAGTTCCCTGGCCGAACCTCCATCGTCGGCGATCCGGACCGGACGGCCGGACTGCATGAGTCCAACCGTTGCCTCGAGGTCGGAACGGAGTCCGGCGAGTTTGCAATTGCCGAAGGTATCGATGTAGATCACCGAGCTCGTCAGGCCATTGGCCAGTGGTTGCGCATCGGGAATGACCAAGTCGACCAGCGTCAGCGGATCAACAGCCGGACCAAGATCCTCGAGGGGGACGCCGGCAGCGAGATGGGCGGCGGCCGGGGCGAAGATGTCCCGCCCGTGGAAACTTGTGCTCACCGGGTGGAGCCGATGCGCCTCGGAAGTCAATTCCACCGCAGAGACGACGTCACCCAGCCGGCGGGCCGCTGGGCGGAGCAGGCCGTTGTCCGGACCGATGAGCACGTCACCTCGACCCGTTTTCAAGGCAACCGGCCTTCGTGCGGTGCCGACCCCCGGGTCCACGACCGCAACATGGGTGCCAACCGGGAAGTAGGGCAGGGCGCACCACAGCATCAGGGCCCCGTCGCGGATCGCGTACTTGGTGACCTCATGACTGATGTGGATGACGGTGGCGTCAGGGCAGATGCCGGAGATGACGCCATGACAGATGGCGCCTGAAGGGTCACGGGCGCCAAAATCGGTGAGCAGGCTGATCAGTGGACGTGCGGACATGGCGCGCATGGTAGCGGCGCCGGCCAGCCGGCCGTCAGGCTCGCAGGGTGACTGTCTGACCGTACGTCGGGACCTGGGCGGTGAGTCCGAATCGGGCGTGAACCTCGCCGGCCAGGGCCTGCGCGGCGGCCGGTTCGCCGTGGGTCAGGAAGAGCGACCGCGGGGGCCCGTCACCCTCGGGCGCGGTTGCGAAATGGCCGATCCAGTTGAGGAGCTCGGTTTCGTCCGCGTGAGCCGAGAACCCGGGAATGGTTCGCACCCGGCAGCGGACCGGCCATTCGGCGCCGTCGATCCGGGCCGTCTTGCCCCCGGACTGGAGGTGCCGTCCGAGGGTGCCGTCACCCTGATAACCAATGAACAGCAGGGTGCTCATCGGATCTGGCAGGACGTCTTTCAGGTGATGGAGCACCCGGCCTCCGGTGAGCATCCCCGAGGAGGCGATGATGATGTGCGGCCGGGGCGCGGTGTGGATCTGTCTCGAGGCATCGACGGTCGGGGTTTCGACCTGCCCGGGGTACTCCAGTGGTGAATCGCCCGAGTTGAGAAGCGCCAGCGTTTCCGCGTCGTAGGTCTCTGGGTGGCGGAGGTAGATGTCGCTGGCCTTGGTGGCCATGGGTGAATCGAGATACAGCGGCAGCTGCGGCACGCGATCTTGGCGGACCAGGTCATCGAGGATCCAGACGATCTCCTGGGTTCGGCCAATGGCGAAGGCCGGAATGAGGAGCACACCCTGACCGTCGGCTACCTCGCGCACGACCTCGGCCAGTGCATCCACCGCTTCGGAGGTCGGTGGGTGCTCACGGTCTCCGTAGGTCGACTCGCAGATGACGACGTCCGCCGCACGGATGGTGTACGGGTCCCGCAGGATGGGTGTGTCGGGGCGTCCGAGATCGCCGGAGAAGACGATGCGCGAGGTCGTGCCGTCGTGGTCGCGGACGGCGAGATCGATGATCGCCGAGCCAAGGATATGGCCGGCGTCGCGGAAGGTCGCCACCACCCCGGGCGCGATCTCCGACTCGAGGTCGTAGGGGAGGGCCCGAGTCTGACCGAGCGTACGAGCAACGTCGTCCGCTGTGTACAGCGGAGCCCGCGACATCGTCTCCATTGGCGGGCCGGCCGGTCCGTGCTGGTGGCGGGCGGCGTGATCTGCGGCCAACTGCGCATCTTCCGCCGGAATCGCTTCGGCCGGCATCGGTTCGCGATGATGATCGTCCGGATGCCGTCTGGCCCACCGTTCGGCCGCCTCCTGTTGAAGATGGGCGGCGTCCGCCCAAACGATTGCAGCGAGGTCTGCCGTGCCCGGCGTTGCCACGACCGACCCGCGGAAGCCAGCGCGCACCAGGGCAGGAAGGCGCCCGCAATGGTCGAGATGGGCGTGGGTCAGCAGGACCGCGTCGACCGCGTCGGCGGGATAGGAGAAGGCCATCCGATTGCGCCCAATCTCCTCCCGGCTCCCCTGAAACAGTCCGCAATCG
>JAHFBB010000244.1 GCA_023250255.1 Chloroflexota bacterium
GCGGCTTCCAGGCCGTAGGCCTGTCCCCGCGGATGCTCGGTTTCCAGGCCGAAGGCGCGGCACCAATCGTCCGCGGGGCCCCCGTGGCTGATCCCGACACGGTTGCGACGGCCATCCGCATCGGCAATCCCGCCTCCTGGGCCGGTGCCGTTGCGGCACGGAATGAATCTGGCGGGGTAATCGAGGCCGTGAGCGACCACGCCATCCTGGCTGCGCAGCGCGATATCGCCCGACTGGAGGGAATCGTCTGCGAGCCGGCATCCGCGGCTGGCGTGGCGGGAGTGGCACGCATGACCGCCGAGGGCCGACTCGAGCGGAGCGCCACGGTCGTGTGCATCCTCACCGGACACGGCCTGAAGGACCCGGATATCTGGGCAGACCGCTCGCCCAAGCCCGAACGGGTTGTCGCGGACCAACTTGTCGAGCGAGCGCGCCAGATCATCGGCACCTGACGCCGTGGACCGCTGCGCGTGGGGTGCCGGCCCCGATCCGGCAATGACCGCGTATCACGACACCGAGTGGGGGGTCCCCCAGCACAGCGATCAGGTGCTGTTCGAATTCCTGGTCCTGGAGGGCGCCCAGGCCGGCCTGAGCTGGTCCACGGTCCTGCACCGGCGGGAGGGCTACCGGCGGGCATTTGCCGGGTTCGCGGTCGACGTCGTCGCCGCGTTTGACCAGACCGATGTCGACCGACTGCTGGCAGATGCCGGGATCGTCCGCAACCGGGCGAAGGTCGCCTCCGCCATCGGTAATGCCCGGGCAGTTCGGGCAGTCCAGGCGGAAATCGGCAGCCTGGACCGCTACCTGTGGTCGTTCGTGGGCGGAAGTTCCATCCGCCATCGGTATCGGTCCCTGGCGGAGGTTCCTGCGGAGACCCCTGAGTCGGGCGCCATGAGCGCGGACCTGCGGCGTCGCGGGTTCAGTTTCGTGGGGCCCACCATCTGTTACGCGCTCATGCAGGCCACCGGCATGGTCAACGATCACGAGATGGGCTGTTTCCGCTGGTCCGAGGTCGAACCGGGCTGACCGATACACTCGCCCCACCATGGCCCGCCCGATTGCCACCGTTGAAGTACCCGGAAGCAGCGCCAACCTGGGGAGTGGCTTTGACTGTTTCGCGGTCGCGCTCAGCCTGAAACTGCGGGCGGACCTGTACCCGGGGGAGGAGGCCGGCATCGCGGTGGTGGCCCGCGGGGAGGGCTCAGCCGAAGCCGAGGCAGACGGCGAGCGCAACCCACTGATTACCGCCTTCCGCGAGGGCCTGCGCGCAGCCGGAGGCTGGGGCGGGGGCAGCGGTTCCTGGAGGATCGAGGTCTCGTCGATGGTCCCCTCCACGCGCGGCCTGGGAAGCAGCGCGGCGGCCATCGTGGCAGGACTGCTGCTCGGCGCCTCCGTCGGCCGGCAGACCCCCGACGCGGCCGAACTGCTGGCACTGGCCGCCTGGCTGGAAGGCCATCCGGACAACGTGGCCGCCGCTCTGTACGGCGGGTTCACCCTGGCCGTCTCCGGACGACAGCAGGTTGGCGGACCGTCCGCGGTCACCCTTCGTCGGTTTCGCGTACCCGATGACTGGATCCCGGTGGTGTTCATTCCCCATCGTCAGAGCCGAACCGCAGACATGCGGGCCGCACTCCCCGCCCGGTTACCTCACGCCGATGCCGCGGCCCAGGCGGCCCGGTCCGCACTGCTCACGACCGCCATCCTGACCAGCGACGCCACCCTCCTGCACGAGGCCATGGACGATCGAATCCATCAGCCGTACCGATTGCCGCATTTGCCCGGCAGCGCCGCCCTGATCGAAGCCGCCTACCAATCCGGCGCTGCCGGGGCCTGTCTGTCTGGGGCCGGACCGGCCGTGCTGGCGATCTGCGATTCACCGATCAGCGCGCACGCGGTCGAGAAGGCGTGGAATGCGTGGGCGAGCGAAGCCGCCGATCGGCCGGGGATGGCCACCCGCCTGCGATTCGATACCGCCGGCGCGAAACTCAGCCCGGCGGTCGACCGCTCGTGAGCCTGGTCAACATCTCGGGGGTGGCCAAGAGCCACGGCGCGCAGTTCCTGTTCAGCGACATCAGCCTGCAGGTCAGCGCCGGCCGACGGGTGGCGATCGTCGGAGCCAACGGCACCGGCAAGACCACCCTGCTTGAGATCATCACCGGCGAACAGCAGGCGGATGCCGGGGCCGTGGCCCGCGGCAAG
Organism: Chloroflexota bacterium; assembly: GCA_023250255.1. Lineage (GTDB taxonomy): Bacteria > Chloroflexota > Limnocylindria > QHBO01 > QHBO01 > JAHFBB01. The sequence goes on from JAHFBB010000244.1 coordinate 2,200, forward strand.
GACGTGGTCATCGGCTACCTCCG
>JAHFBB010000071.1 GCA_023250255.1 Chloroflexota bacterium
GGCACCTTGAATATCTATGCCATGAACGCCAATGGGTCGAGTGTCACCAAACTCACCTCGAGTCCCTTCGCCGACCTCGATCCAACATGGTCCCCTGGCGGGACGCTCATTGCCTTCACGCGTTACACCAACAGCTTCCAGGACGGCGAGATCTGGGTGATGAGGGCAGATGGCACCGGCCTCACTCGACTCACCAACCATCCTGCCGACGACTACGGTCCGACCTGGTCGCCCGATGGCAGCAAGCTGGCCTTTTCCTCCAACCGTGACGGTGACTACGACATCTACGTGATGCCGGTTGGAGGTGGAACCCCGGCCAATCTGACGACTGGCTCCTCGGGGGCTGGGGCCGACGTGGAACCCGCCTGGTCGCCCGACGGGACCCGAATCGCCTTCGCAACCAACCGCAACACCCACTGGGAACTCTTCCGCGTTTCCCCGACCGGGGGAAGCGCCGTCCTGTTGGTGAACCCCGACCCGATTACCGACTCGGCGTACGGGGTCGCCTATCCGAATTGGTCGGCAAATGGTCTGAATGTCGCCTTCGAGATGATTGTCGCCAACCCCGGTGCCACCGAATCCCGGATCTTCCTGGTGAATCCCGACGGCTCGGGGCTGACCGAATCGACCGGTCCCTCTACTCTCGGGACCCGAGACGAGGCGGCCGCCTACTCCCCCGATAGCCTCCAGATCCTGTTTGACTCCAACCGGCATGACCCAGACGTCAACGACGCTATCCCCGAATACGAGATCTACTCGTATATGCCCGGGGCTGCCTGGAATCCGGTTCGCCTGACGAACTCGCCAGGCATCGACGTCCACCCCGACTGGCAGCCGATCCCCGCATTCCCACTCGTCGACGCCCGATTTTCGGCGTTCAACTCCGACATCCAGTGGGTGTTCAACGAGGGCATCGCCACCGGTTGCTCCTCGGAGCGCTACTGCCCTGACGCGTATGTCACTCGCGAGCAGATGGCCTCCTTCCTCGTACGCGCCCTCGGTCTGCCGTCAACCGCAACCGACTATTTCAGCGATGACGAGGCCTCCATCCATGAGCCCAACATCAACGCCCTGGCTGCGGCTGGCATCACCTCGGGCTGTGCGCCCGGCCTCTACTGCCCGACCGGGCTGGTCACTCGCGGACAGATGGCAGCATTCCTCCATCGGGCGCTCACCTGAGGCGCAGCGCCCGCTGGCCCAGGTTCAGATCCAGCACCACCCCTCGGGTGGCGGACCGCTGTTGATCGTGTCGTCGGGGAGCTCGAGTCCTCTCGGGCACGCCAGCATCGCCCGCTGCGCAGCCCTCCGGAGGTTTCGCAATGCGCGCCCAGATGAGATGCAGCCCATGATGTCGCGGAGGTCCGCAGGATGACTCGCCGCTTCCTGGCCGCAGAGTCGAGGCCGCTCGAGTCAGTCGCCGTCGCCGTCATCATCGCGGCGAAATTTCTCATCCCCCTGCTCATCATCCGGTTCCCGTTCGTGGCCGGCTGGGCCAACTTCGTCCTCGACAGCATCGACGGCGACATCCTCATCCCGCTCGGCCTGCCGAACGAGGTGTACCAACCCGTCGACAAAATCACGGACTGGGTGACGTACGGGGCGATCGTCGTCGTCGGGTACCGCAACCAGTGGCCCATCAAGCGGCTGATGCTCGGGTTGTTCCTGTTCCGCTCGGTCGGCCAGGTCGCCTTCCTGGTGACCGAGAACGAGCTTTTCCTCGCCTTGTTCCCGAACTTTCTCGAACCGCTCTTCCTGGTGACCGCGTCCATCCTGGCCTGGCAGCGGGTGGTTCGCCGTGCCCCCGACTGGCAGGAGCGTGGTTTCGCCCTCCTGTACCGGCACCGGTGGCTTCTCGGCACGCTCATCGTCATCTACAAGCTCCAGGACGAGTACTTCACCCACGTCGCCAACGTCGACCGCAGCGAGTTCCTCCGGAAGCTCCTCGAGAGCCTGTTCGGCGGATAGCCGCCGGCTGGGTCAGATCCAGCACCACCCGTCGGGTGGCGGACCTGAAGGTCGGAGGTTCGAGTCCTGTCGGCGCGCCATCCCGTACCGGACCTCTTGCATCCACCCGACGTCGGTGTAATACTAAACCACATGGTTCAGTTTTTCGACGCCCGACTCGATGCCTCCTTCGCGGCGCTCTCGGATGTGACGCGACGTGGCGTGATGGAGCGGCTCGGACGGGCTGACGCATCGATCACGGACCTGGCCGAAGCGTTCCACATGACCCTCACGGGCATGCGAAAGCACGTCGGCGTCCTGGAGCAGGCCGAGCTCGTCACGACCCGCAAGGTCGGGCGGGTGCGCACCTGCACGCTCGGTCCTCGTCGACTCGAGGACGAGACCGCATGGATCGAACGGCAGCGCCGGCTGTGGGATGCGCGGTTCGACGCCCTGGAGCAGGTCGTCGCCGAGCGACGACGGAAGGAGCAGCACGATGGACATCCGAAGCGCGGCTGAGGCCAACGCCACCACGGAGCGCACGACCATGGAACGGACGTCCGAGCGCGAGCTGGTCGTGACCCGGACCATCGACGGCCCGGCGCACATCGTCTATGAGGCGTGGACGCAGCCCGAGCTCCTGCAGCGCTGGTGGGTCCCGAAGGCCAGCGGCATCTCGCTGCTGTCCTGCGAGGTCGACGCCCGGGTCGGCGGCACGTACCGGTTCGTGTTCGCCGTGGATCCGTCGACGACCATGGCGTTCTACGGCCGGTACCTCGAGGTCACGCCGCCCTCGCGCCTCGTCTGGACCAACGAGGAGGGCGACGGCGAAGCCGTCGTGACCACCCTGACACTGGCCGAGGACGATGGCCGGACGCGGCTGGTGCTGCACGACCTGTATCCCTCGAAGGACGCGCTCGACGGGGCCATCGCGTCGGAATCGACGGGCGCGATGCCCGAGCAGCTGGACCAGCTGGACGCGCTGCTCGTCGAGCTCGGCGCGAGCCCGCCGCGGGCGTGACCCGGTCGAAACCCATCAACCTGGTCCCGCGACGACACCTTCTTTGGTTGGTTCCAGGGACGGTGTAGGTTGAAATCGCGCGTCCAACACCCCTCGGGCACGCCAACCTTGCCCTCAAGCGGAACTTAGATCCAACACCAGCTATGGGGCGGCGGGCCGGAGTTGATCTGATCGTCCGGCAGGACCAAGGTCGGGGCATCGGGCCGCTCGCAGTCGGTGAACCAGATCCGCTGCTGCCAATCCGCCGGGGCGAGCGGGGAAGCGACGGCCACCGGCCAGAAGAACGCCAGGCTCAGCACTCCGGCTGCCACCGGCAAACCGATGCTGGCGCGGCGCAAGCCGCGCCAGCGGGCAACCGCCAGTCCGACTGCCAGATACACAAACGGCAGGGCGGGCAAGACGTACCACAGGAATACCTGGCTTCGGGCCGCGCCAAGGATCAGCCAGGGCAGATAGGCCGACAGGGCACCAACAATGACGATCCCGGCCGGCCAGTCTCGCCGCCGGAACCACGAGACGAGCATCGCCCCGAACACCAGCAAGGCCGGCCACCAGGCCAGCGGGCTGCCCACCGCAAGAATGTGGCGGTACGCCCCGCCATCGGTCTGGAAGTAATAGGCGACCGGGCGCTTCAGCAGGAACCACGACCACGGCGGCGATTCATAGGGATGCTGGCCCTCGAGCCCGGCGTGGAAGCGGGCCATGCCGAGCTGGTGATGGGCGACCTGGTACCACCAACTCCCTTTGCTCCAGGGCGCGGCGAACAGCGAACCCTCGGCGACGCCGGCGTAGGTAGCCAGGTACACGACCAGCGGGACGATGCCGAACAACGCCGCCGTCCGCAGGCCCTCGCTCTTGAGTGCTGGTCCGAGGCCTGCGGCCCATCGTGAGCCTGGCGGTCTGCGCCAGACGACCTCGGCAATCACGACCAGTACCACCACCCCGAACGCGGAGTACGCGCCGCTCCACTTCACAGCCACCGCCGCCCCGATCAGGATCCCGGCGAGCAACCGCCAGGGCCGCCCGAACCAGAATCGACCGATGCCTCCGCCCGGGGGAGCGGGGCCCGCGCCCAGGTCGCGCGCAAGAGCGGTGAAAGCCGCCACAGCGAACAGGGCGACGAACACATCGAGCATCGCCACCCGGGACTGGACGACATGGAGGACATCGACCGCCAGCAACAGAGAGGCCACCGTGGCGCCGGCCGCGGCGATGCGGGCGGAACTGTTCTGGAGAAGCGTCCGTCCCAGCACGTAGGTCAGGCCCACGGTGACCGTGCCGGCCACGACCGATGCGATCCGCCAGCCAGCGGGGTTGTAGCCGAGCACGGCGATGCCCGCGGCAATCAGCCATTGCCCCAGCGGCGGGTGAGCGTTGCTGACCGGCGCGCTGATGCCGCAGGTCACCGCGTCGCGCACCAGCACGCAGGCATTCTGGGCGTAGAAGATTTCATCGAACACGAGCGTGTCCGGATTGCCCAGACCGATGATCCGGACGGCCGCCGCGAGGACGGTGACCGCCGCGAGCAACGCGCTATCGCGCCACGTCCAGCCGATCCTCGGGGTGCCCTCCATCCGTCTCAGAGCATACCGGCCCGCGCGTCAAAACCCCTGCTAGACTCGGCGTCCGGTGAATTACGAGTTGTTCATGTCCGAGGCCATTGCCGAAGCGCGTCGGGGCGCCGCCGCCGGCGAAAGCGCCGTCGGAGCCGTGGCGGTCCTGGACGACGCGATGATCGCCCGCGGCTGCGACCGAGTCCTCGCCGACAACGATCCCACCGCCCACGCCGTCCTGCGCACGATCCAGGCCGCCGCCCGCCGTCTCGAGTCCCGCCGGATGGGGGAGATGACCATCTTTGCCACTCACGAGCCGTGCGCCATGTGCGTCGGAGCCCTGGTCGAGGCAGGGGTTGGCAGTCTCGTCTACGGCCTGGCTGATGAGCAGCGAGGGAGCGCCGGATCGGTCGTCGACCTAGCCCGAGTACCCGGATTGCCGCACCAACTTGCCGTTATTTCGGGGGTTCGGGAGGCCGAAGTGCGTCGCCTGGGCATCGGGGTGGCCGTTCCGGACTAGCCACCATCCTCTGATAGACTCGGCCACGGAGAGGTGTCCGAGTGGTTGATGGTGCCGCTCTCGAAAAGCGGTGTGCGATGAGCACCGAGGGTTCGAATCCCTCCCTCTCCGCCACCCAAGCCTGAACCCCCGGAGAGGTCGCCTAGAGGCCTATGGCGCCGCATTGGAAATGCGGTTCGGGGCAACCCGTCGGGGGTTCGAATCCCCCCCTCTCCGCCACCCTGCTACCATCCGCCGGCCGTGCTCAGGCGGGGAACTAGCGGTGCCCTGTCACCCGCAATCCGCTCTAGCGGGGCCGACATCCCGGCCGAGGCTGGCGAACCTTCGCCTCCCACGACATCATCCGACGTTGAGAGTCGGGCCCCACGCGACGCAGGCCTGTGAACCCCGTCAGATCCGGAAGGAAGCAGCGGTAAGCGGTCGCCGGCGGGTGCCGTGGGATGACCTGGCTGGAGCCGAGTGGTGGCGCGTATGCGAGGGCCGTTGGTCGGAGCCGGGCGCACGGCAATCTCGTGTAGGGTGTAGTTCTCATGACTGCTGCCCGGGCGCATGCCAGCGCCCCTGACCCTGTGCCCCCGGCCGACCTCACCACCGAGCCAGCCCAGCACGTCGCGCTCTATCGGCGCTGGCGCGCGCAGCGCTTCGGCGAACTCATCGGCCAGGACCCGATCGTCAACACCCTGCGGCGCGCCGTGGCCACCGACAAGATCACTCACGCCTACCTGTTCGTCGGTCCGCGTGGCACAGGAAAGA
>JAHFBB010000072.1 GCA_023250255.1 Chloroflexota bacterium
TCGTCCGCCACCTGAATCGCCGGCGCGATGTGCTCAATCTGAAGCCGATTCACGTGGAACGGGTGGTTGATGGGACGAGCGTGGAACTTGCCCTCCAATACAACGATGGCTTCGCCGAGAACGTGCTCGCATTCGCAAACAACATCAACACCATCGACGGCGGATCGCATGTCACCGGCTTCCGCGCCTCGCTGACCGGATCGCTGAACGATTGGGCCCGCAAGGCAGGGATTCTTGGCGAAAAGGACGCCAACCTGTCCGGAGATGACGTCCGGGAGGGCCTCACGGCGGTGATCAGCGTGAAGCTCACCGATCCACAGTTCGAGGGCCAAACGAAGGCCAAACTCGGCAATGCGGAGGTCAAGGGAATCGTCCAGACGGTTGCCACCGAGGGAATCGTCCAGCACCTTGAGGAACACCCTGCCGATGGTCGACGGATCATCGAAAAGTGCCTGACGGCGTCGCGAGCCCGCGAGGCGGCACGCAAGGCCCGTGACCTGGTCATCCGTAAGGGCGCCCTGGAGGGGATGGCCCTGCCTGGGAAGCTGGCGGATTGCCAGGAACGGGACCCGGCCAACAGCGAGTTGTACATCGTCGAAGGTGATTCGGCTGGTGGCTCGGCCAAGCAGGGCCGGGACCGGAAGTACCAGGCGATCCTCCCACTGCGCGGCAAGCTGCTGAACGTCGAAAAGGCGCGGCTCGACAAGGTTCTGTCGAGTGAGAACGTGCGGCCGCTGATCATCGCCCTGGGCGCAGGCATTGGTGACTCGTTCGACATCGGCAAGCTCCGGTACCACCGGATCTGCCTCCTTTCAGACGCCGATGTGGACGGTGCCCACATCACGACCCTGCTACTGACCTTCTTCTACCGGCACATGCCCGAAGTGATCGAACGCGGATACCTCTATCTCTGCCAACCGCCGCTCTACCGGGTGAGTACCGGCAAGGTCACGCGCTATGCGAAGGACGAGAAGGAGAGGGAGGCCGCCATGAAAGAACTGTCGCGCGACGGCAAGAGCCGAACGCTGTCGGTGCAGCGGTTCAAGGGCCTGGGGGAGATGAACCCGGACCAGTTGTGGGAAACGACCATGAATCCGGAAACTCGCACCCTGTTGCAAGTTGACGTTCGCGACGCAGCAGACGCGGACGACACGTTCTCGACGCTGATGGGCGAGCGGGTCGAACCGCGCCGCGACTTCATTCGAGGCGAGGCCCGCAAGGTCCGCAACCTCGATATCTAGGGGACCAGACATGCCTTCTCGCCACATGGGTGACATTCGCCAGGTCGAATCGAAGACCGGCAGGACCGTCGACGACTGGTGCTCACTACTCGAGGCGAACGGGGTTGCCGAGCGTCGGGAAGCGGTCAACCTGCTCCGAGATGGCTATGCCGTGCCCCACGCCTTCGCCTTGACCATTGCCGATCATTGCCTTCGACGGGGCACGGACGATTTCGATGACACCTGGAGCGATGACGCGTGGTAGACAACACCTCCCGCTTCATCGAGGCAGCTGACGGGCGACGGTATGCGTTCGCCGATCACAACTGCTTCGCCTGCGGAACCCACAACCCGAAGGGCATGAAGTTGGTCGTTGAGCTCGGGCATGGGTACGCATCCGCGTCCTGGGAGCCCGACGCGAACGACGTGGGCTGGAACGATCGGGTCCATGGAGGGTTGCTGGCGACCCTGCTCGATGAGGTCATGGCCTGGGCTCCGGCCAGCGACGACGCCTGGGCGGTGACGGCCGAGCTGTCGGTCCGCTTTCGCTCACCTGCCGTGCCCGGCGAGCGTCTCCAGGTACGGGCCAAGGTGACCGAGCGTCGCCGGCGGGTGTTTCGGGTCAGCGGCGAAGTCACCGCGCCGGATGGACGGCTGATTGCTGAAGGCCATGGCCGCTACCTGGGCGCCAGCCCGAGCCAGAAGGCAATCCTGAAGGACGCGTACGCGGTCACCGCCACCGCAGAACGCGACATTCGCGACATCGCCGACGGAACGGGAGCCTGAGCATGGAGATGGAGCGGCGCGGGAACGTGCGCAACGTGTCGATCGAAGACGAGATGCGCTCGGCCTACATCGACTACGCGATGTCGGTCATCGTCGCCCGCGCGCTCCCCGACGTGCGCGACGGTCTGAAGCCGGTCCATCGCCGGATCCTGTACACGATGCATGAGATGGGCCTGCGCTCGACGTCGGGCTATCGCAAGTGCGCCGGCGTGGTGGGCGAAGCACTGGCCAAGTTCCACCCGCATGGCGACGTTGCCCTGTATGACGCCCTGGTGCGACTCGCCCAGGATTTCAGCCTGCGCTATCCGCTCGTGGATGGGCAGGGCAACTTCGGCTCCATCGACGGTGACCCGGCCGCGGCCTACCGCTACACCGAGGCCCGCCTCGAGGCGATCAGCGACGAGATGCTGGCCGATATCGACAAGGACACGGTCGACTTCATCGAGAACTTCGATGGCCGCCTGACCGAACCCACCGTCCTGCCGGCCCGCCTGCCCAACCTGCTGGTCAACGGATCCGCCGGAATCGCGGTTGGTATGGCGACGAACGTGCCGCCGCACAATCTGGTCGAGATCTGCCGGGCGGCCGAGCTGCTCATCGACAACCCAGATGCGACGGTCGACGAGCTGTGCACCATCGTCAGCGGCCCCGACTTCCCGACCGGGGGCACGATCTTCCGGTTCGAGGACCAGAAGAACCCGATCAGCGGCGTGCGGGAGCGGACCGACGTCATCCGCCACCTGTATGCCACCGGACGGGGCCGGGTGATCATCGAAGGACAGGCCGTTCTCGAGGAGGTTCGTCCGGGGCGCTGGGCGGTGGTCATCACGGAACTGCCGTACCAGGTGAACAAGACCACCCTCATCGAGAAGATGGCGGAACTCGTTGGTCACAAGAAGATCACCGATGTCAGCGACATTCGCGACGAGAGCGACCGCGATGGCATGCGGATCGTGGTCGAGATCAAGCGCGACGGTGGGCCGCATACGGTTCGCCAGCAACTGCTGAAGCACACACAGTTGCGGACGACCTTCTCGGCAAACATGCTCGCCCTGGTTGACGGGCAGCCGCAGACCCTCGGGCTGAAGCGGATGCTCGAGCACTACATCACCCATCGGCGCATGGTCGTCCGTCGACGGACCGAGTACGACCTCGGCAAGGCCCAGGAACGTGCGCATGTCCTCGAGGGACTCAAGATCGCGCTCGATCACCTCGACGCGGTCATCGCCCTCATTCGACGGTCAGCGGACAGCGACGCGGCACGCTCCGGGCTGATGGACAATTTTGGTCTGTCTGAGATCCAGGCCAACGCGATCCTCGAACTGCAACTCCGTCGCCTGGCGGCCCTGGAACGCAAGAAGATCGAGGACGAATACGAAGCGGTCATTCGGCTCATCGGTGAACTCGAGGATCTGCTCGCGAATCCCCGCAAGATCATGCAGGTCATCAAGGACGAACTGGTGGACCTCCGGACGAAGTACGCCGGTGAGCGCCGTACGCGGGTCCTGGAAGACGTGAACCGCGAATTGACCGCCGAGGATCTCGTGCTGGCGGAGGACGTGGTCGTCACTCTCAGTCAGCGCGGCTACATCAAGCGCCAGCAGATCGGTGTCTTCCGCTCGCAGCATCGAGGCGGTAAGGGCAAGCTGGCCATGATCACCCGGGAGGAAGACGACGTCCGCCACCTGCTGGTGGCCAACACCCACGACAACATCCTGTTCTTCACCAACCGGGGGCGGGTGTTCATCACGAAGGTGCACGCCCTGCCGGAGGCGAGTCGCCAGGCGAAGGGCCTGCCGATCATCAACCTGCCCGGCGTCCAGGTCGAGGGTGGTGAGTACGTCAGCTCGATCATTTCGATACCCCGGTTCGAACCGGACCACTTCCTGGTGATGGCCACCCGCCTGGGCAAGGTCAAGAAGACCTCGCTGGTCGACTACGCCAAAATTCGGGCGAACGGCCTGATAGCGATCAACCTGACCGATGGCGACGAGCTGCGCTGGGTTGGACTCAGCGCGGGCCACAACGACATCCTGCTCGCCACCCGACGAGGCCAGGCTGCCCGCTTCACCGAAACCGAGGTGCGGGCCACCGGCCGGGACACGATGGGGGTAACCGGCATTCGCCTGAAGGGAGACGACGAGGTGGTCGGGATGGAGGTCATCCACGACACGACCCAGCAACTGCTGGTGGTCACCGAGCAGGGGTACGGCAAACGGACCACTGTCATCGACTTCCCGATCAAGCACCGCGCAACCGGCGGGGTCATCGCTAATTCGCTGAACAGCGAAACGGGCGACGTGAGCGCCGTCCGGCTCGTGGGCCGCGATGACGAAGAGGTGATGATGATCACCCAAGAAGGCACCAGCCTGCGAACGCAGGTCAGCAGTGTCAACCGCTACCGACGTGCCTCGCGGGGTGTCACGGTCATGAACGTCGACACCGGCGATCGGATCGTGTCGATTGCCGTATTCGTCGACGAGGGGCGTCCGGACGAAACAGTTTCAGAAGAGCCCCCTTCCGAATAGGCGCCCTGCCCGGGTAGAATCACGGAACGGGGCCGAGCTCCCCGCCACGACCGTTAAGGAACAGAGCGACCCGTTGTACGCCGACGAGTTCAGCATCTACTCCGGCAACGCCAATCGGCCGTTGGCCCAGGAGATCGCCCGCTACCTCCAAACCCGGATGGGGGAGGTAGAGGTGTTCCAGTTTGCCAACGAGAACATCTTCGTGCGGGTCATGGAGAATGTCCGCGAGCAGGACGTTTTCCTGATCCAGCCGACCTGCCGACCGGTGAACCAGTCGATCATGGAACTGCTGATCATGATCGACGCCTTCAAGCGAGCCAGCGCGGGACGGATCACGGCGGTCATGCCCTACTACTCCTACGGTCGCTCGGACAAGAAGGACCAACCCCGCGTCCCGATTACCGCGCGCCTGGTGGCCGACATGCTCACCGTCGCTGGCGCCGATCGGGTGCTGACCATGGACCTCCATCAGGGCCAGATCCAGGGATTCTTCTCGATCCCGGTGGATGAATTGACCGCGATCAACATCCTGTCGCGCTACATCACCAGCAAACAGCTAGAGGACATCGTGGTCGTCAGCGAGCTCGGATTCGCCAAGCGGGCCCGCAACTTTGCCGAGATCCTGGGCGCGCCGCTGGCCATCGTCGAAAAGCGTCGACTGGGCAACCAGGACCAGACGGAGTTGATGAACGTCATCGGCGAGGTATCGGGTAAGACCGCAGTGATCATCGACGACGAGATCGACACGGCCGGATCATTGATGGAAGCGGTAAGCGCCCTGGTGGCCGACGGCGCTCGCGAGGTGTACTCATGCGCGACCCACGGCGTCTTTTCGGGGGCGGCGCTCCAGCGGATCGAAGGCTCCGCGCTGAAGGAGGTCATCGTTACCGACACCATCCCGCTGCCGCCTGGGACCGAGTCCGATCGGATCACCGTCCTATCCATCGCCCCGTTGTTCGGCGAGGCCATTCGACGCATCCATCGCGGGGAGAGTGTGGGCGCCCTGTTCTCCTCGGAAGTCGAGCTGGTCGAGGAGATGACCTTCTGGGGCAGTCAACCGGCTGACGAAGACGAGGTGGTGGTCCCGGTCGAATCCTGATCGGGAGCCCTCTGCGGGTCCGGTCACGAGCGCGGATATACTCGGGCGTCCGATGTTCAAGATTCTCAACCGGGTGGTGGACTCCAACGAACGTGAGGTCCGCCGCCTCGAGCCGCTGATCGAGCGGATCAATGCCCTCGAGCCC
>JAHFBB010000245.1 GCA_023250255.1 Chloroflexota bacterium
CCTGCTGACGACCCTCGGCGTCGAGCCGGTCCTGGCGGACGCCCTGGGCGAATTGACTCCTGCGCAGCGGGCCGCGGTCATCGCCTCCGGCAGCGAATGGCTGGCGCGGACCGATGCGGCGGAGGCGGCAGCCACCTCGCCGTCGGGCGTCCGAACGGCTCGTCGCCGGTTCCTGGCGACATATCAGGCCGCGGCTGACCACCGCGGTCAGCAGCCGGTCCCCGGTCCCCTGGCGAGGCGCATCCAGGATGCCGCCTATGCCGTGATCGGGAAGCGCTGACATGGACGATCTTCATCAGCGATTCGAGGCCTGGCTGCTCGACGGGGCAGGCGGAGATCCACCGCGCGACCTTGCCGTTCACGCCGCCCTCTGCCCCGAATGCGCGCCGAAGGTCGCGGCCTTCGATGCGCTGGCTGCCATAGATGTCGCCGCGGCTGGTCCGCCACCACCCCTGCTTCCCGCCAGCGTGTGGGAATCAGTGCTGGTCTATCTCCGGATGGGCGGGCCAGCCGCCGGCGCCATTCTCGCGGGGGTCCTGGTGGTCTTCGTCGGTTCGCAATTCCTCGATCTGGGAGCGGGCGCGCCCTCAGGTTCGGTTGAGCCCTCCGCCACGCCCACCGCCACCGCCACGCCCACCCCGAGCCAGGACGTGACCCCCGGAGCGCCGACGCCTAGCGCGCCCGTGACGCCCGCTCCCACATTCGCCACGCCGCTCACTCCCCCGCCGGTCACGCCGACCCCGGCGCCGACCCCGACACCGACGGCGACACCGACCCCGACACCGACGCCTGCCGCCAGCACGGGCGGAACGCCGATCCCAACACCGGTTCCAACACCGGTTCCAACACCGGTTCCAACACCGATCCCGACCCCGACCCCGACCCCGATCCCGACCGTCCCTGGATCACCGGTGCTTTCGGCGCAGGTAATAAATAGCCTCACCGTGCGGCTGACCTGGACCAAACCCGCCGACGGCGGGAGTCCGATCACCACCTACTGGATCTACCGGGGCTACAGTTCGGGAACCGAAGGTCAGATAACCCTGGTCGGATGCAGTCCACTCAACCTGACCTGCGACGACACGACGGTCGCGCCGGGCACCACGTACTACTACTACGTCAGAGCGGTTAACGCCATCGGTGTCGGTGCCAAGTCCAACACGATGCCGGTGACTCCCTAGCGGCGTCCGGGCTAGCGGTCGCGGGTGACCGCGGCGGCGTCGGCGAGGGCGGCCTGGGCGGCGGCCAGGCGGGCAACCGGGACGCGGAACGGGGAACAGGAGACATAGTCCAGGCCGACCTCGTGGCAGAAGGCAATGCTCGACGGGTCGCCGCCATGCTCGCCGCAGATGCCCACCTTGAGGCCTGGCTTGGCGGCCCGGCCCCGATCGGTTCCCATCCGGATGAGTGCGCCGACGCCATCGCGGTCGAGCACCTGGAACGGGTTCTCCGGCAGGACCTTGTTTTCGACGTATTGCAGCAGGAACTTGCCCTCGGCGTCGTCGCGCGAGTAGCCGTAGGTCATCTGGGTCAGGTCGTTCGTACCGAACGAGAAGAACTCCGCATGGGCGGCGACATCGCCGGCGGTGATGGCGCCGCGCGGGATCTCGATCATGGTGCCGAACTTGTAGGGCACCGCCTGGCCGGTTGAGGCGGTCAGGCGCTCTGCCTCGGCAGTGACGATCTCACGGGTGAGGGCGAGTTCGTTGGCGTGGCCGACGAGCGGGATCATGATTTCCGGCAGGGCAGCGACGCCCTCGCCGGCGGTGCGGGCGGCCGCATTCAGGATGGCACGGGTCTGCATCCGGACGATGTCGGGGATGGTGAGCCCGAGCCGGCAGCCGCGCAGGCCCAGCATCGGATTCACCTCGCGCATGTTCGCGACCGTGCCGAGAAGCTCCTCGCGCTCGGGCAGCAGCGCGATGGCGGCGGCGTCCCCGCGCTCGGCCGCGCCACGCAGCTCGGTGACCTCCACCAGCAATTCGTCGTGGGAGGGCAGAAATTCGTGGAGGGGCGGATCGAGCAGCCGAATGACCACCGGCAGGCCGTCCATGACCCGGAAGATCCCCGCGAAGTCATCGGTCTGGAGGACTTCGAGTTCGGCCAGGGCGCCATCGAAGGTGGCGACCGTGGCGGTCTCGTCATCGGTCAATGACTCCCCGGCGTCGCGCCTGCGCTTGGCATCGGTCGCGGCGGTGGCGGACA
>JAHFBB010000073.1 GCA_023250255.1 Chloroflexota bacterium
TCCGCCGGGATAGGCGGCCAGCGCGCGGTGAGCCCCGTTCACGGCCAGGGTGGCCAGAATCCCGAGTACCAGGCAACACGTGCCTAAACGCCGAACCATGGCATTCACCTCCGTAGGGGTTTCCCGCTGGCTCAGGCCCGTTCTTTCGGGCGTGGACTGCGGCCCGGCAACGGTGGCAAATCCTACTTCTGGAGTTCTGACAAAGCTAGTGGCCGCAGGTTCACCGGCCAGACTCACCCACTCGCGGTGCAGCGGGCGGGCGAGTCGGCGATGGATGGCCGCCCTTGCGCGTGGTTAGAGTGGCGTGCCCGAGAGGACTCGAACCTCCGACCTTCAGGTCCGCAACCTGACGCTCTATCCGCTGAGCTACGGGCACGCGCGATTCCGTGGCGGAGAGGGAGGGATTCGAACCCTCGGAAGAGGAAATCCCCTTCAGCGGTTTAGCAAACCGCCGCACTAGGCCACTATGCGACCTCTCCGACAGCGGCGCCGATGATAGCATCGGGTCCCCGAATCCCTCCGTGCCGAGGCAGTCCCTGTGCAGCGTTTACCTATCATCGGTCTGTCGCCTGTTCCGAGTGCCGCCGAGCACGTGCTCCGCGCCGCGCTGGAGGCGACCGCGGTGGAGATCTCGGTCGAGCACTGGGAACGCAAGGCGCACCAGTTGAGCGCCGCCCTTGGAGACGTTGCCGCTCCCGACGTGCTCGGTGCGATGGTCGAGGCGCCCCACAAGGAACGGGCGGCAACGCTCATTGGCTCGTTGTCGGACGATGCCCGGACAAGCGGCGCGGTGAACGCGATCCTGTACGACGGGGTCCGGTTGAACGGATACAACAGCGACGTCGACGGCGTCCGCGCCGGGCTGACCGCGATCCTGGACCCGGTCCCGGACCGCCGGCCGCGGCAGGCGCTGGTCCTGGGTGCCGGGGGCGGTGCCCGGGCAGTGGTCTCGGTCCTCATCCAGATGGGATTCCTGCGGGTGGCGGTGTTCAATCGCCACCTCCACAAGGCCGAGGCAGTGGTCGCCCACTTCGCGAAGACCGCCAAGCACATGGATCTGCGCGCCCTGCCGTGGCACGACACGATCCTCGAGGCGGAACTCAGCAAGGCCCGGCTGGTGGTGAATGCCAGCGGAATCGGGGTTGAAGCGCACGAATCCCCCATCGCCGAAGCACTGCTTCCCGACGGGCTGATCCTGCTCGACCTGGTGCTCAATCACGCCAGCACCCCGCTGATGGACGCCGTGCGTTCCCGCGGCGGAACCGTGGCCAACGGTCAGTTCGCGTTCCTGACCGGTCAGGCAGTGGCGTTCCAGGCCTGGTCCGGCATCCAGGCACCGGCTGATGTCCTGCGCTCCGCGCTGGCCGCCCACCTGGGCCAGCCCGAAGAGGGCCTGGCGGTGGTTGGCGACTAGGGATTCATCGGTCGAGGCAGCATGTTCTATACCTCCGGCTGGGTCCACGTCATCTGCGGCTGCATGTTCTGCGGCAAGACCGATGAGATGCTCCGCCTCCTCAGACGCTTTGCCATTGCCGGGCGGCAGGTGGTGCTCATCAAGCCGGAGGTCGATACCCGGGTCGCCGAGGCGCGGGTGGTTTCCCGTTCGGGGGCCGAGCACGGTGCCGTCAGCGTCGGCTCGTCGAGCGAGATCGAAGCGGTGATCGGCAACGCCGATATCGTGGCCATCGAGGAGGGCCAGTTCTGGGACGACGGCCTGCCCGAGGTCGTCACCCGGCTGGCCGATGCCGGCAAGCAGGTCCTGGTGACCGGTCTCGACCAGGACTACCGTGGTGACCCGTTCGGACCGATGCCTCGCTTGATGGCCCTGGCCGACCAGGTGACCAAGTTGACCGCCATCTGCGTCGTCTGTGGCGAGCCCGCGACCCGAACCCAGCGCCTCATCGACGGTCAGCCAGCCCCGGCCGACTCCCCGCAGATCATGGTTGGCGGGATGGGCGACGAGAAGTACGAGGCCCGCTGCCGCCTCCACCATGAGGTTCCCAGCGCCGAATTCAGTTGATCGAAGGCACCGCCCTCGCGCGAGAATCGCTTGCCCCGCCAGGACGGCTCCGGCATCATGTCGCGGCCAACTCGCACCTATCGGCCCACTACCCAGGAGAACCGATGTCCCGAAAGTTGTTCGCCGTACTGGCTGTCCTGGCCATCAGCATGGCCATCCCCGCTCTCGCGGCGGCACAACAGAACCGCGCAACCCTGACCGATGTCCACGTCATCTCGGCCCTCCGGGCAAAGCCAGTCGGGACCGCCAATTGCACGAATGCGCCGGCTAATGCCCTAACCGGTCCATACGCCTTCACCGGCTGGAGGGTCCAGGCCACCAAAACCGCCCTCCTGAACACAGCCACGATTCCATCGGGCCTCGGCACGAACGCCGCGGTGGTGAGTGCACTGCAGGCATCGTTCGACGCCTGGAAGGGTGCCGAGACCGCCGCCCCCAAGATCACGGTAGCCGGCGGCGGGACGATCACCAAGCAGACGGCGAACCACCAGTACGACCTGCTCTTCGGACGCGCGGGCGGCTCGTCGATCGCGGTGACCTACACCTGGACCTGGTCGAACGGCGAGATCGAGAGCGATACCGTCTTCAACTCCAGTTTCGCCTGGTTCATGGCCGGGACAGAGGGGGACGGCTGCGTGGAAGGTCCTGCCTGGTACGACCTGCGGAACATCGCCACCCACGAGTTCGGTCACACCTATGGCCTGACCCACCCCGATGCCCGCTGGGAAACGATGTTTGCCTACGGCTATAGCGGCGAAACGGCCAAGTGGAGCCTCGGCCCAGGCGACACTGCCGGGATCCGGGCCCGCTACCCGTAATCGGCAGATGGCCCGGCGCTTGCCCCATCCGAAGGTGTCGGCCCGGATCCAGCGGCGCAGCCGCCCAGCACGACGCTGACAGCGACCGCGAGAGTCTGCACCGTGCGAGCGGGTCTAGCGATGTTCATCACCAATCAAGATAGTCGTGGCACCGAGGTCAACGGAGTACACTCCGGCGATTGACCCCGCTCCGGAGGGTTCCGATGGCTCGGCTGCCAGACGATGTGTCGAGGGGCAGGCCTGATTGGAGCCGTGCACCGTAGATGACGCTCAAACGTCCTCCCGTGACCCTGGCGCTCGCAGCAATCGCATTGGCACTGAGCGCATGCTCCTCCGGAACGCCATCCGGCTCGACGAATAGTCTGCCGAGCGCGCAAACCTCGGCATCCGCCGGACCATCCGTCGCTGTCCCCTCGGCTTGGAGCACCACCGGCGACATGGTGGAGGCCCCCGAAGCCAACGCTGCAGCCCTCCTGCTGGACGGGCGTGTCGTGGTCATGGGGGGACCGACCATCCGCAATGGAGAACGATTCCCGTTCCTTGCCGAGTTATACGACCCTCCAACACGGTCGTGGGCAAGTACCGGAAGCTTGCTCGAGCCGCGTCAGAATTTCGCGGCAATCACGCTTGTCGATGGCCGGGTCCTCGTTCCGGGCGGGTACCCCGGCCCACTTGCGTCGACTGAGGTGTATTTGGCTGACGCCGCAACCTTCAGCGCGACGGGAAATCTGGTCGTTGCTCGCGACACGTATGGAGCCGCTCGGTTAGCCAACGGTACAGTCCTGATCGCGGGCGGGACCGACACCTCCGTCAACGAAGGCCATGCCTTGGCGGCGGCCGAACTCTACGACCCAGTGACTGGGTCATGGACGGCCACGGGAAGCATGGCGGAGGCCCGCATCTACTTCACCGTCACCCTGCTGAATAACGGGAAGGTATTGGTGGCCGGGGGGAGCAGCAAAGGTACGTTGGGAGACACGCTGGCGTCGGCCGAGCTCTTCGACCCGGTAGAAGGCACATGGACCGCGACCGGTGAGATGACCGTCCCCCGGACCGGACACGATGCTGCGCTGCTCCCCGACGGCCGAGTGCTGGTCGTCGGAGGGCAAAATGATGATGGGATCGTCGCGGCCGCCGAGGTGTACGACCCTGCTACCGGGACCTGGTCGACCACGGGAAGCCTCATCGAGCCGCGATATGACCTTACCGTGGTCGCGCTCGGCGACGGCAAGATTCTGGCCGTGGGCGGCAGCGCTGGCCACGATGCATTGCCAACGGCCGAGGTGTATGACCCGAACACCGGAGCGTGGACTTCTGCGGGCAGCATGGTCGCCGGTCGAAGCAGCCCCACGGCAACTCTCCTCGATGACGGCACCGTTCTCGTGGTCGGTGGAAATTCGCGGATTGCCGCTGAGATCTACGACCCGGTGGCCGGCCAATAGTCGAAACCACAGACGGACGGGGTGGAATTGCCTGCCCGGACGCCAGGAGATCCCCTTCAAGTCGCGGAGGCCGGGGGTAGGCTTCGTCTTGCAACCATGGCCTCGGCTCAGCAACCAACCTGCTTCCTGATCGCCGATATCTCCGGCTACACCGGCTACCTCGCCGATGTTGAACTTGACCATGCCCAGGACATCCTCGCCGACCTGATCGGCGCGGTGGTATCGGCCCTTCGCCCGAACTTTCGACTGGCGAAACTCGAGGGTGACGCCGCCTTCACCTACATGACCGCCGAAACGCTCGATGGATCCATGCTTCTCGACACCATCGAGCGCTGCTACTTCGGCTTTCGCCGCCGGCGTCGCGACGTTCGCCAGGCGACCTCTTGCGAATGCAACGCTTGTGTCCGCATTCCCGATCTCGACCTGAAGTTCGTCGTCCACCACGGCACCGCCATCCTTCAAAAGGTCGCCGGCCGCCAGGAACTGCTGGGGACCGATGTGATCGTCGCCCATCGGCTCCTGAAAAACGAGGTGGTCAACACGCTCGGCATCCCGGCCTACGCCCTTCTCACCCAGCAATGCATCGACGCCACCGAGCTGGTGCCGACCACCCTGGGCATGCAGGCGCACGTCGAGACGTACGACCGGATCGGCGAGGTGCAAGCGTGGATCCATGACCTCGAGCGCCGCTGGGCCGAGGAGGAGGCGCGTGGACGGGTCCGCGTCACCGCGGAGGATGCCGTCCTGGCAATGAGCATCCCGACCACGGCACCGCCCCAGGTCGCCTGGGAGTTCCTGACCCGGCCGGGGCAGCGGATGAGCTGGCAGCCGTGGGTAACCGAAGTCGCCGTCAAGGGAACTACCGGTGGCCGGCGAACCGTCGGTTCGGCAAATCACTGCATGCACGGCGCGGACGCCGCGGTCGAAGAGATTCTCGATTGGCGGCCCTATGACTACGTCACCGATCGGAGCATTCTCGACACCCCGAGTGGACCGGTGAAATCGCTCCACACGATCGAGTTCGAGCCGACCGCAGGTGGAACAACCATCCACATCCGATTCGCGGCGCCGAAGACCAAGCGTGAGCAGGCGGAGATGGCGGTCATCGGTCCGGCCTACGGGCAGCTGTTGGCGGACAGTATTCCGACCCTCCTGGCCCAACTGGAGGCGGAGGTGGCACGGCGTGAAGCCGGTGGCGGCCCCGAGCCCGCACTCGCGCTGCCCAACCCCAATGGCCCGCTGGCCGGCATTCAACCGCTGCTGTACGTCGACTGACCGCGGTCAGGCTGGCGGAGGGGGTGGGATTCGAACCCACGGAGGCTTGCACCTCAGCGGTTTTCAAGACCGCCGCATTCGTCCGCTCTGTGGTCGCGGAACTCAACCAGATCTTTTCGATCTTCGACCGCCTGGTCGATCGCCATCGGTTGGAAAAGATCAAAACC
>JAHFBB010000246.1 GCA_023250255.1 Chloroflexota bacterium
AGTGCTCCGCGCGCGAATGACCGAAATCCTTGAGGCCGAACGGGGGGTCCGGGTGGATTACGTCAGCGTGGCAGACGCGGACTCGCTGGCCGAACTCCAACGAGTCGCCGGCCCGGCATTGGCACTGCTGGCCGTTCGGGTCGGAAGCACCCGGCTGACCGATTCACTGCCTCTCGGCTGAGATCCCGCCGGCCCGGCGGTATCCGAAAGTACTGGTTCAAACCGGACCAGCCGCCGACTAGGATGTGGCGGTCACCGCGACCCGGGTCGCCCCCGGATTCCGTTGCGGCGCACGAGGAGGCCGGCGAGTGCCCACGTCCGGCCTCCTTTTTCGTGCCTCAGCCGCGGGCCTGGGCTCGCATCGCCGCCTTATGGGCGCGCTTGGTGGTCTGGTAGCGCTCGAGGGCCTCGTCCGAATCAACCTCCCCCAGGGTCGGATGGGTCGGCAGGATCTCGACCAAGCCCGGCAGATCCACGCCCAACCGCTTCGACAGGATCGCGAGCAGCGAGCGTGCCTTCATCGGCCCGATCGAGGGCAGCGCGAGCAGCCGCTGCTGGAGATCCTGGCCGTCGTTGGCATCGGCCCACACCCGGCGAGCTTCGCCGCCGTATTCGGCGACGATCACCCGGCATAGGGCAGCCACCCGGCTGGCCATGGCATTCGGATACCGATGGAGCGCCGGACGCTCGCGGAACACCACCGCCAGGGCGTCGGGGTCCATGGAGCCAATGCGCGCGGGGTCAAGATGACCCAGGCGGTGGTTGAGTGTCAGCGGCCCGCTGAACGCGTGCTGAACCGTGATCTGCTGGTCCAGCACGAAGCCGATGAGCAGCGCCAGCGGCTCGCTGACCAGGTAGGCATCGGCCTCGGGGTTGCCGGTGAAGTGCAGCGCGCGGTCGGGCACGCCTAGGTGCCGGAATTGGTGCGGCGCTGAATGAGTTCGAGACCGTCCCGCAGGCGCTGGATAAGTTCCGCATCCACCATGTCGGGACCGAGATGCTCGCCGAGCCGCTCCATCATGTCGGCCGCGACGGCCAGCAGGATGTCCGCATCGGCGATGTAGAACTGCGGCTCGTTGTTGTAGCGAACCAGGGTCAGCCGGCCCTGGAGGGTGGTTCCGCCATCGGTATGGAGCAACTGGGTGCCGAAGTTGTGGCCCTGGATGCCATCGGGGTTGTTGAGGTAGTTCAGGGCGTTGTCGATGGCCAGGCCAAATCGGGCTCGCCAACTTGTCAGCCGCTCGTGGATATCCGGCGAAATACCGATCTGGGCAACCTCGTCGAAGACCTCGCGGTTTACCGTCAGCAGACCGACCAGGGTGGACCCCGCACGGCTGCCGAGCATGACCTGCAGCGAACGCTCGAGGGTGAACACGTCGCTGTCGAAGCGAGGGCTGGTGGTGACCTCGGTCAGCAGGTCCTCGACATTGTCGAGTTGCCCAACCTCGCCAAGGGCAGTCGCCAGCGCCCCGATTTCTTCGCGAAAGAGGAAGCGCTCCTCGTGATCAAGCATCAGGCTACGGGTACAGGCCCCGCAGGGTGGTGGCCTCGGCGACCCGATTGACGGCGACCATGTAGGCAGCCAGCCGCATGTGGACCTCGCGGGTCTGGCTCATGTCGAAGACGGCCTCGAACGCCCGGTCCATGATCTCCTTGAGGCTCTCGTTGATCCGCTGCTCGGTCCAGAAGAACGACTGCATGTCCTGGACCCATTCGAAGTAGGACACGGTCACGCCGCCGGCATTGCACAGGATGTCGGGGATCATGAAGATCCCGCGCTCATGGAGGATCTCATCCGCCTCCGGAGTGGTGGGTCCGTTCGCCGCCTCGGCCACGATCCTGGCTTTGACATTGCGCGCGACTGATGCGGTGATCTGGTTCTCGAGGGCGGCCGGAATGAGGATGTCGCAGTCGAGGGTCAGCAGTGCCTCGTTGCTGACCGAGGTGGTCCCCGGGAAGCCGGCGACGGTGCCGTGCTCCTTCTTCCAGGCGCCCACCTTGGCCGGATCCAGGCCGTTGGGATTGTGGATGGCGCCGCTCGAATCGGAGACCGCGACGATGGTCGCGCCCTCTGCGTGCAGCAGATCCGCCGCGATGGAGCCGGCGTTGCCGTAGCCCTGGATAGCCACTCGCGCGCCGGTCAGCGGGAAGTTCAGCGCCTTCGATGCCTGCTGGAGGGTAAACACCGCGCCCCGGG
>JAHFBB010000247.1 GCA_023250255.1 Chloroflexota bacterium
TGCAGGTTGTTTTCGCGCGCGTTGCGCACCGTCAGCCAGGCTCCGCTGCCCAGGCGCCGACGACGCGGCACCGGAATGGACCGATCCCCCCGCAGGTAGGCGGCGGTAATCGAATGCCGGTTCGCCAGCAACTCGTCCAGCGGGCCGGAGTGAATGAGCTGGCCGCCGTGCTCGCCGGCCCGCGGGCCGACGTCCACGATCCAGTCGGCCGCCCGAATGGTCTCCTCGTCGTGTTCGACCACGATCAGGGTGTTCCCCAGGTCGCGCAGGCGGACCAGGGTGGCGATCAGCCGCGCGTTGTCACGCTGGTGGAGACCAATCGACGGTTCGTCGAGGATGTACAGCACGCCCATCAGGCTGGATCCGATCTGGGTAGCCAGCCGGATTCGCTGTGCCTCGCCTCCACTCAGCGTCCCGGACGCCCGATCCAGGGTCAGGTAGTCGAGGCCGACGTCCAGCAGGAATCCCAGCCGTCCGCGGATCTCCTTGAGAACCTGGCGGGCGATGGTGTTCTCACGGTCGTTCAATCGGCTCGACAGGGTGCGGAATACGTCGAGTGCCTCGGTCACCGACAGGCGGGTGGCCTGGATGATGTTCTGGCCGGCCACCGTCACCGCCAGCGATTCGGGGCGCAGGCGCATGCCGCCGCAGGTCGGACAGGGGTGGGTGGTCATGTATCGCTCGATCTCGGCCTTCACCCCTTCGGAGCCGGTCTCGCGATATCGCCGCTCGAGGTTCGGCAGGACGCCCTCGAAGGTGGTCATGAACTGGTAGGTATTGCCGTTGCGCGCGCGGTAGGTGACCTGGATCCGCTCACCGCCGTTCCCGCGGAAAACGATCTGGCGCGCCTCGTCGCTCAATTCGGCAAACGGCCGGTCGGTGGCGAACTGGTAATGCTCGGCAACTGCCTCCAGGATCTTGGCCATCCAACTCTCGGTCATGGCCATCCGACGCCACGGGGCAATGACCCCTTCCTTGATCGACAGCGAGCGGTCTGGCGCGACGAGGTCGGGATCGATCTCCAACCGACTGCCCAGGCCGGTGCAATCGGGGCAGGCGCCGTGCGGCGAGTTGAATGAGAAGTTGCGCGGTGCGGGCTCCTCGAACGAACCGCCATGCTCCGGGCAGGCATATCGCTCGGAGAACAGCCGATCGGATCCGCCCGCTCCGTCATCAGCCAGGTTGACCATCACCGTGCCGTCGGCGACGCCCAGGGCAGTTTGGATCGAGTCGGCCAGCCTGGTGGCATCCGGCCGTTCACCATCCGTCTCGTCCGCCGATCCATGGCGGATGACCAGTCGGTCGACGACCACCTCGATCCGGTGACGGAATTTCTTGTCGAGCGAAATCTCCTCGTCCAGGTCGCGGACTTCGCCGTTGACCCGCACCCGGGCGAACCCGGCCTGGCGAGCACCCGCCAGGACCTTCTCGTGCTCACCCTTGCGATCCAGGACCACCGGCGCCAGCACCTGGATCCGGGTGCCCTCGGGCAGGGCATACAGCTGGTCCACGATCTGCTCGACCGTCTGGCGCTCGATTTCCCGACCGCAGACCGGACAGTGCATCCGACCGATGCGGGCGTAGAGCAGCCGGAGGTAATCGTAGATCTCGGTAACCGTGCCAACGGTGGACCGCGGGTTCTTCGAGGAGCCCTTTTGATCGATGCTGATGGCCGGCGACAACCCATCAATCTGGTCGACGTCGGGCTTCTCGATCTGGCCCAGGAACTGGCGGGCATACGCGCTCAGGCTCTCGACGTAGCGTCGCTGCCCCTCCGCGTAGATCGTGTCGAAGGCCAAGCTGCTCTTGCCGCTCCCCGACAGGCCGGTGATCACGATCAGCCGATCACGGGGCATGTCGACGTCGATGTTCCGCAGGTTGTGTTCGCGGGCGCCGCGCACGACGATTCGGTCCGAGGGCATCCTCCCGATAGTATCAGACGGAGGCGAACGCCCGTTCTAAATCGGGCACGAAACAGGCCCGGTCACCACGACCGGGCCCGTTTGCCGAGTGCTGCGTCCGATGGACGCGATCAGATGCGGTTGCCGGGCGTCTCCAGCACGAAATCGCCGAGGGATTTCATCTGGGCAACGATACCCACGACGGCCAGACCGAAGGCAACCAGCCACCAGCCCGGGTTGTTCTGGACGATTGCCCGTGCGACGCCGTGGCCGAGTTCCTCGACCGCCACTGT
>JAHFBB010000074.1 GCA_023250255.1 Chloroflexota bacterium
CCCAGGCTCACCCGCTGCTGGTCGATCCGGACGGCACGGTCAGCTATGACGGAACGAGCGGTTCGATCGTGTTCACCGACTTCACCTGGACGGTAAACCTGTTCGGGCTCTTTGGCGGACTGTCGGGGAATGGTTCCAACGAGACCGGCGGCACCACCGCCACCGGCAGTGTCGCCGTTTCGGACGTCCTGCCGTTCCCGGTCACCGGTACCTTCTTCGTCACCGGGTCGGTATCCGACGCCGCCAACAGCTGTGACGGCTCTGGGTGGATCCAGATCGAGGGCGACGCGTTCGCGACGCCCCAGTTCTGGGCGGGAGTTCTGCTGAGCGTCCTTGGCGTCCTGCTCCTTGTCCGGGCACTGCGCGGCCGTGTCCTGTCCGGCCTGTTCGGCGGCCTGCTGGCCGGGGTCGGGATCGCCACCCTGCTGATCACCTTTGGCTGGCTCGTCCTCGGTGAGTGGACACCTGCGTTGGTCGTTGGCGCGCTGCTCATTGCCGGCCCGATGCTGGCCATCCTTCGACGACCCGGCACGCCGGCTGCCCCGACGCCGCCACCGGCCGACCCGGTCGCCTAGCCGGCGAAGGCGACCTCCACGATCCGGGCCTGCTCGGCGGCATGGGCCGCCGGGTAGCCCTCGGCCGGACGGGAGCGCTCCGGTCGACTGATGTCGCCCAGGGGAATCTGGTACGGGACGAGATGACGGATCTTGGGCAGCACGAACTTGCGGGCGCCCATGTTCCGCGGTTCCTCCTGGACCCAGCTGACCTTCTCGGCGGCGGGGTAGCGGGCGAGGACCGCTCCAAGCGCTTCGGTCGGGAACGGGTAGAGCTGCTCGACCCGCACCAAGGCGACCGAATCGGCGGTGGATCGCTGGGCTGACAGCGCCAAGTCGTAGTAGACCTTGCCGCTGCACAGGACGATTCGCCGAACCGCCGCGGCGGAAGCCTGGGTCTGCCGCTGCGGGTCATCCAGGACCGATGCCCAACTCCCACCCGACAGGTCGCTCAGGGACGAAGCCGCCTCCGGCAGGCGAAGAAGCGACTTGGGGGTCATGACCACCAGCGGGCGGAGTTCGGGATGAAGGCCCTGGCGACGAAGGAGGTGGAAATACTGGCTGGCGGTGGTCGGGTAGGCCACCCGGATGTTGCCCTCGGCGCCGAGTGCCAGGAAGCGCTCGAGGCGGGCACTGGAATGCTCCGGGCCCTGACCCTCGTATCCGTGCGGCAGAAGAAGCGTGAGGCGGGACGTCTGCCGCCACTTCGCCAGCCCGGCAATGACGAACTGATCGATGATGATTTCCGCCCCATTCGCAAAATCGCCGAACTGCGCCTCCCACAGGACCAGCGCCTCCGGAGCACTGACCGCGTAGCCGTATTCGAAGCCCAGGCACGCGTATTCCGACAGGGGGCTGTTGTGGGCTTCGAAGCTGGCGCGGGCCGTGGACAGATTCTGGATGGGCGTGTACGGCGTGCCGGTTGCGGTGTCGAACAGGGTTTGATGACGCTGGCTGAACGTGCCACGCACCGTGTCCTGGCCCGTGAGTCGAATAGGGACGCCCTCGGTCAGCAAGGAGGCGAAGGCCAAACCCTCGGCGTGGCCCCAGTCCACGGACGGCTGCCCGGCGTCGAATGCCTCTCGACGGCGGGCGATCTGGGATGCCAGCCGCGGATGGGGAGAGAACTCGTGGGGAATCGCGGTCAATTCGGCGTTCAGCGTCCGGAGCACGTCGGCTGCAACCGCCGTCGCGGGCTCGCCCGTCGCTTCGGCCGTCAGGGCCTCGCTGCCGCGGTCGAGTCCGGATTCGGCAGGTGAGCGGCGGACGGCAGCCTGCTGGACGGCCAGATCGGCGAGGAGGCCGGTGCGCTCCGACTCGGCGGCCTCCGCGGTGACCACCCCGGCCGAAATCAAGGTCGCCAGATAGGAGGTGCGGACGGAGGGATGGTCGGCAATGGCGCGGTACATGGTGGGCTGGGTATAGGCGGGCTCATCGGTCTCGTTGTGGCCATAGCGGCGGTAGCCGACCAGGTCGATGACCACATCGGCATCAAACCGAGCGCGGTAGGCCATGGCCAGCCGCACGCCAGCCAGGCATGCCTCCGGATCGTCCGCGTTGACGTGGATGATCGGTACGTCGAAACCCTTGGCCAGGTCCGAGGAATAGGTCGTACTGCGGGCATCGTCGACGGCGGTGGTAAAGCCCACCTGGTTGTTGGCGATGAAGTGCAGGGTGCCGCCGTTGCGGTAGCCAGCGAGCCGCGACAGGTTGAAGGTCTCGGCCACCACCCCTTGGGCGGCAAAGGCCGCGTCACCGTGGATGAGGATGGGCATGGTGACGCCGGCGTCCAGGACCACCGTCCGGCCCGACCGATCGGATTGCTCGGCCCGAGCTCGTCCCTCGACGACCGGACCGATGGCCTCGAGGTGGGACGGATTGGGCATCAGGCTGACCGCCACCGCTCCACTCGGGCTGACGTGGGTCCCCTCCGCGCCAAGGTGGTACTTCACGTCGTCCGCCTCGCCGGGAGCCGCGCCACCCCGACCAGCCTCGAATTCCGCAATCACCGCGTCGTAGCCCATGCCCACGGTGTGGGCCAGCACGTTCAGCCTTCCCCGATGTGCCATGCCGATCACAGCCCGATGTGTCCCCCCGGCCGCGGCCTCCTCGATGGCCAGATCGAGCATGGGCACCAGGGCATCCAGTCCTTCGATGCTGAACCGTTTCTGACCGAGGTACGCCTTGTGCAGGAACTGCTCGAGAGTTTCGGCGGCGGTCAAACGGGCGAGGAGGGTGCGCTGGGCTTCCGGGGTCAGCGGTGTCCGGTGGGCACCCGACTCGATGGCCTCGCGCAGCCAGCGGCGCTCCTCGTGGTTGGCGAGGTGCTCGACCTCATAGGCGATGGTTCCGCTGTAGGTCGCGCGCAGCTGCTCGAAGACCTCGGCGGCGGTGTCACCGGGGACGTGGACGCCCAGCAGGTCCGCCGGGATCCGAGCGAGGACCGCAGGGGTCAACCCGTGATTGGCAGGATCAAGCGCGGGATCTCCCGGCGGTGGTGAGCCGAGTGGATCGAGCGTGGCGGCCAGGTGGCCATAGGCGCGGTAGGCGTCGATGAGCGACTTGGCAGCGGCCATGGCTCCCAGATCCGCCCCAGACACGGTGACGGCCGGGCCGTCCGCTACGGCGGCCTGCGGTGGTGCGGACGGAGGCGAGGCGGAGGTTCCCAAGGCGCCGGCGATACCCCCATAGAAGCCGTCTGCGCCCGCCAGCAGCGCCTCGACCCGCGCGAGGAATGCGCCAGATTCGGCGCCCTGGATGACGCGGTGGTCGTAGGTCGAGGTCAGGGTCATCCGTGCCGGCGGCGGATCGGTCCGGATGGCACCGCAGGCCACGATGCACCCCTGGCCGGGCATGAGCCGCGGAACCGAGGCCGTGGTCCCCAGGGTGCCCGGGTTGGTGAGGGTGATGGTCGCGCCCGCATAGTCGTCCGGACCCAGGGAGCTGCTTCGGGCGCCGGCCACCAGCGTCTCGTATCGATCGAGGTAGGCGGCAAAGTCGAGGTTGTCGGCACCCCTGATGACCGGCACGACCAGAGAGCGTGAACCGTCGGACTTCTCGACGTCCACCGCCAGGCCGAGATTGACCGATGCCGGATCCACCCGATGAGGCTGGCCGCCTGACTCGGCGTAGCTGCGGTTCATGACCGGCTGTTCGTTGACCGCCCGAACAATTGCCCAGCCGATGAGGTGAGTGAAGCTCATCCTGCGAGGCGCGATGGCGAGGTTGAGCGCCCGGCGACGCTCGACCAGGGTGGCCACACTGATCTTGCGGAAGGTGGTGGCGGTGGGCACCGCCAGCGACGCGGTCATGTTCGTCGCCAGCCGCCCTGCCGGACCGCGCAGCGGAGTTGCGCCGCCGGGCAGCGGAATCTCCGGGGTCTGGGCAGCCATCCGGACCGGCTCGAATCCACCTTCACCACGGTCGAAGCGTCGGCGCCATTCAAGCTCGACCGACATCGGGTCAACGCGGTACTGCGCGTACAACTCGGCGACGTAGCCGGCGTTCAATCCCTCCAGGGCTTCGTCGAGCGCGGTTGGCTCCTCGTCAGGCTCGTCAGGCTGCACCCGCTAAGAATACGGGCGCGAGCCTCTCAGGCCGTCCTCTACTCCGCCGCCACGGTCGCGCGTGCGGGGGGTGCGCGCAATTGGGAAGGAGCCCCTCTGGGACCCGACCCTGAGCCACGGATTTGCGCCCCCAGCACACGCCGACCCGGAGACCCCTTGTGCCCGCCAGTTATGACCATCCCACGCACACGAACTCCGGCGGTTCCCTCAGTGGCGAAATATCAGCACTGGGTAATAAACACGACGAGGTTCAGCCCATTCCGGGCCATCGGTCTCACCCCAGTGTGATCAACCGGCTCGAAATCGGTCCAAACGTGGCGCGCGCATTCCCGCAGTCGAATACGCGGCCGGAGGTGTCAACCTTCGCGGCGGGCCATCCACTCGCGCAGGCCGAATACCACCAGCAGAACGCCGCCACCGACGAGCATGATCGTCTGCACCCCCGCGGGGATAGCGGTCAGGTAGCCGCCGAAGCCGAGGACGGCCAGTACGAGCAGGAGGATCCCACCCACCAGGAGGCCCCAGCGGATGCCATTGCCCGCGCGCGCCTCGATCCAGTTGGTGGGCCGCGCCGGGCTGTCCGGGTCGTTCGGGTCGTCCGGATCGTACGGGGGAGTAGTGAACCTGAACATGGCGGCATTGTGCGCCCCTCCAGGGCGTACGGGCCGCCACGGTCAGTGCTTGGGGCGAGCCATCCAGCTCCGAACGGCGATGACCAGCAGCAAGAGGCCAAAACCCAGGAAGATGGCCGTTGGTACCCAGTCGGGAACGGCCACCAGGTAGCCGCCTGCACCGTTGAGTCCGAGGACCAGCAGGATGGCTGCCATGACCAACAGGCCCCAGCGCGTGCCGGTGCCCTCGATCCCCTCGGTGTTCGTCGCCGAGAACGGACGGTTGGCGTCTTCGGTCTGCGAAGGATCGGAGACCGGATCAGGTTGATGGATCATGGGTCGATTGTGCGCCTTTCCGCCAGCCGGCGCCACGGGCTACAAGCGCGATTCAGACCGATGTCGTCGCATCCTCGAACGTCTGGTCATCGACGTTCCCGCCGCTCAGGACCACCGCCACTCCGCTGTTCGCCAGATCGCCGAGGTGGTGACCGAGCAGGGCTGCAATCCCGAGGGCTCCGGAGCCTTCGAGTCGATGGCGATGGATCCGCAGCGCCCATGCCATGGCGACGGCGATTTCGTCCTCGCCGACCAGGGCGATCTCGTCCACCCAGCGTTGGCTCAGTTTCCAGGTGATCGACCCACGCTCGACGTTGCCGGCCACGCCATCGGCCAGGGTGGGTCCGATGGGAATCGGTTTCGCGCTGCCGGTGACACGCTGGGCGGCGAACGGCGGCGAGGCTTCGGGCTGAATACCAATGACTCGCACCTTGGGGTTGACCGTCTTGACCCACAGACCGATGCCGCTGATGAGTCCGCCGCCACCCATTGGCACCAGGATCGTGTCCGCTTCGGGCCACTCCTCGAGGATCTCGAGGCCCACGGTGGCCTGCCCAGCGACCACCTCGGCGTCGTTGTACGGCGGGATGTACGTC